>PFPL01000015.1 GCA_002793035.1 Candidatus Magasanikbacteria bacterium CG_4_10_14_0_2_um_filter_33_14 | reverse complement strand
TTCTAAATTAAATCTTACTTATGTTATTTTACACCATAACTAAAAAAGTAAACACTTTCGTGTCTACTTTTTGGGGCCCAGTTCAAATAAGGTGTTTTTAATTTTAAATTTTGTGGAGAAGAGGAAGAAAATGTATCCTTCCTCTCTCCGATAAAGTCTTTAATCATGTATTGACTTTCCTCTCTACAGTTTGTAGGAGGAGTTGTTAGGGTTCGTGGATGATGTGTTCTCTGACCGTGATTCCCACATGTCTTTCTGCAGGGCACTGGTTTATTTCAACACGTCTGCCACGTGAACTACCACAGCCGCATTCTCCACTTCGTTTGAACCCATCGTCATCTCCCATATAAGCAAAGAAACCGATGATGGCAATGATTGCGCCGAAGCTTCCCAGGAAAAAAGAAAGGACAAACCCGACGATCACGAAGGCGATGATTGCTCCAAGCAGTGATCCGAGGCAGGAGCCGACGTTACAGCCAGAGGCCAAGCCAAAAACAATGGCTAACACCACGACTTTCAGATAGAGTCGTTTCGTTGACTCTTCCTTCATGTTGAACTTCTTGGCATTTCCCATTTTACAAATACCTTGTTCTAAGAGTAGAGTTGTTTCGTGTTAACTTGATGTTTGTTTTTTCTTTCAACACCTCCTGATTAAATTGTTACTCCTTTGTTCGGGGATAGGGATTCGAACCCCAATAGTCAGGATCAAAACCTGAAGTCCTACCATTAGACGATCCCCGAGTGTGGAAGCCTTAGCTTCACAGAAAATATAATATCACAAAAAAGACTTGAAATCAAGTCTTTTTTTGTGGACATTGTGAATATATTATTTGCTGTGAAATAATATCGGAATTTCAAACACATCGTCATTTTCAGCTAATCCTGAAGGATTGGCTTTTTTGAGTAAAATATTTCCCTTGTTTTGGTCTTCTGGTATATCAAATTCTAGTATAGCTTCAAAAGGTACAAACTCTTCTGCGGTCCAGTCATCTAGAGCTTTTGCATATTTTTTGATAATTATTTCGCCGTCCTCGCCAACTAGCGTGACAGAGAAATTTCCTTGAGAAAACCAGTTTTCATTGGTTATACCTGTCACAAACAAGGGGACACTTATTACTTCATTGGGATTTGGAGTAGTGAGGAAAAGTTGATGTGCAGATTCTTTTTCATAAAATATCTCATAATCAGATTTTTCTATATTTTGCTGTGCTATATCATTTGTTGAATTTTTTTGTAAATTGTATTTATAAAATAAAAATACTAGACTGAACAAGATTAATAAACTGACTGAAATAATTATTGGTTTTTTCATAATTAAGATAAATATTAAATTATATTATTATTACTTTATTTCAAAAAACACAGGAATCTCAAGGGCTGCGTCGTTTGCTGGTAGACCTGAAGGATTGTCTTTTTTGAGGATCAGACTGCCATTGTTTTTGTAGGTTGGTGCCTCGAAAGTGAGTGTCGCTTCGAAGGGTACGAAGTCAGCTGTCATCCAGTCATCTTGAGCTGTGGCAACACCTTGGGCGATGATTAGTCCATCCCAATCAGTCAGTACGACTGGGAAACTACCTTCGAAAAACCATAAACCAC
The DNA here is from genome assembly GCA_002793035.1 of Candidatus Magasanikbacteria bacterium CG_4_10_14_0_2_um_filter_33_14. Classification (GTDB taxonomy): domain Bacteria; phylum Patescibacteriota; class Patescibacteriia; order Magasanikbacterales; family UBA922; genus UBA1557. Next base: position 14,213 of record PFPL01000015.1, on the reverse strand, counting down.
GTACTTGTCCTTTTATTAATAATGGGCTTTTTATAATTTGATTTGGTTTGGGATTTTCCAAAATAATTCTATCATTGAATTCTGGTGCTATATTTGTTTCTTCGGTGAAGTGTTGTCCGTCTTTACTAATACATTGGCGAGGATAGCTTTCCATCACTGGATTTCCTTCGGTGACACAGTCAGCGAAATTGTTGACAGTAGTTGTCGACACTATGCTGGTACTTGTATTATCATTGTTGGTAGGGGAGAAAACCTTGGTATTTTGTTTTTTGAAATAACTGTACAAACCAAGCGCACTAAAGAATAGTACGCAGAGTCCGAGGAGGATGATGATAAATTTTTTCATATGTTTCTTTATTATTATTATATCTTTAGTATAGCCTGTTTTTGCGAAGTAGAGAAGTACTTATACACAGGGTTTTTGTATAAATGAAATGTTAGGAGTATAATAGACCTGTACCTGGGGTGGAGGTAATGAAGTTGTCATCCTGAACTTGTTTCAGGATCTTTCATGAGATGTCTGTTTTTATTAAAAAAATATATTTAAAATGTAATAATCAATATGCAAACAAATTTAAGTCCAAACAAACAAAAGGCATTGCTCAATGCCAAAAAAGCTTACACTTCACTAGGTCGTATTGTGAAGATGCTTGAAGAAAATAAATACTGTGTAGATGTCATGCAACAAAATCTGGCAGTCATCGGTCTGCTAAAATCTGCCAACAATTTGTTACTCGAAGGTCATTTGAAATCTTGTTTCAAAAATGCGATTGTCAGCAAAGACGAAAAAAAACAAGAAGAAAAGATTCAAGAAATAATTAAAGTGACGAAGTTGTCACAGAAATAATAATTAATTTTTAATAATTATTTTAAACGTTCATTTCGTTTGAAATGATTTGTTAGATAAATAAGTTTAATCTTAAGAAAGATCCCTCGTCGTATTCTCGACTCGGGATGACATAAAAACCTATGAGTCAATACAAAAAAATATATATTAGTGGCATGACTTGTGTGTCATGTGAAAATCTTATTTCCGAAGATGTCGGGAAATTGCCAAATGTGGAAAAAGTGCAAGTCTCACACAAAACACAAATGGCGCAAGTTTATTTTTCTTCTGATAAACCAGATACAGACAAAATAATAGCAACTATTGAAAAACTTGGTTATAGTGCTTCGGAAAATCCGATTGAAAAAAGTGCGGTAAAAAAACAAAAAGCGACTGGTGCACAGTGGGCTTGGTCTATTTTTGTAGTTTTTTGTATTTTCATGGTTTATAAATATGTTGCTTGGATCGGCGTGCTAGATTGGATTCAGATCGATTCCAAAAATATTGGTTATGGCGCTGCTTTCCTTATTGGTATTGTTGCTTCGATGTCTACTTGTCTGGCTGTAGTCGGTGCTGTCGTCATGTCTTTTGGTGCCAAGTACAAAACTGTAGGTACAAAATTTAGTAAAAATGCCAAACCACATTTGCTTTTTCACGCGGGACGTATTGGTGGTTTCTTTATCCTTGGTGGTTTGCTAGGAATTCTTGGCAACTTCGTCCAATTTTCACCTAGTGTACTTAGTATCTTCACTATTTTGATTGCGCTTGTTTTGTTTTGGTTGGCTCTAAATATTTTGGGATTTTTGCCATCGATGACAACTCTTGGGATTCACATGCCAAAGAGTAGTATGAATACTTGGCAAAAATTGAAAGAATCAGAACATGCGATGGCGCCAATCTTACTCGGTATTTTCACTTTCTTCTTGCCTTGTGGTTTCACTCAGAGTATGCAACTTTTTGCGGTGAGTTCGGGAAGTTTTTGGGTTGGTGGTTTGACGCTTGCTTTCTTTGCTCTTGGTACTAGTCCAATTTTGTTTAGTATTGGTATGGCGAGTAGCAAAGCTAGTAACAAGAAAAATGTGGTGATGCAAAAAGTAATTGGTTTTATTATTCTTGCCTTTGCTTTTTATACACTTTCTTCTGGTCTTGCTATTAAGGGTGTTGGAATTTTTGATTTTGCCAAGAGTGGTGGAGGTAGTTTGGCTAGTGAAGTGGTAACAGAAAATGGTGTGCAAGTGGTCAAGATGGCAGTGGAATATAGTGGTTACAATCCAGATGTGATAAAAATAAAAGCAGGTGTGCCAGTACGTTGGGAAATAGATGGTAAACAATTGTCAGGTTGTACCAATCAGCTTATCATGCCAGATTTGAATATCAAGAAAAAATTAAATTCAGGTCTAAATGTCGTAGAGTTCACACCAACAAAAGAAGGCACTTTGAATTTTAGTTGTTGGATGGGAATGGTGAGAGGGCGTTTTATAGTTGAATAGTCTTTTATAAAAAATGCAAATTATTTAGACTACTTACAAATTAAATTAAACGTAATTTCGAATTTAGGAATTTTAAATTTTAAAACAATTTAGAAATGATTTAATTTCAAATTATTTTTTCATTGTAAAATTTATAAATTAAAAATTGTTTTAAAATTCGAAATTTAAAATTTAAAATTCTTAATAAGATTTTATGAAAAAAGAAAACCTATCAATTTCCGGAATGCACTGCGCCTCATGTGCGGTCAGCATTGAGCGAAGTTTGAAGAAACAAGATGGCGTGAAGAGTGCGACGGTCAATTATGCTATGGGCAAAGCTTATGTCGAATATGATGAAAAGCAATTAAAAGACGAAGATATCTCCAAAGCTGTGGCAACTGCAGGAGATTACAAAGTTGTAGCTACTGGAGAAAAAGATAAGACAGAAGACCAAACCAAAAAAAGTTTTCAAAAATTTCTTTGGTCATTGATTTTGACTTTGCCAATGCTTGTCGCTATGTTCTTTTCTATGCCGATGTGGTTTGGTTGGATTTTCCTTGTCTTATCATTTGTCGTTGTCTTTGTGATGGGCTTACAATTTCATCGTGGGATGCTTAGTCAGCTCAAATATTTCAAAGCCAACATGGACACACTTGTTTCTATTGGAACTTTATCTGCATTTTTCTATAGTATTTATGCTATGACTATCGGTGCTCATCTATATTTTGAGACAGCAGCTGTTATAGTTACTCTTATTTTACTTGGTAAATATTTGGAAGCCAAGAGTAAAGGAAGAGCGTCTCAAGCTATAAAAAAACTTTTTGCACTTGGTGTGAAGAAAGCCCTTGTATTGGAAAACGGCAAAGAAAAAGAGGTAATGGTCGAAGATTTGAAAGTCGGAGATATTTTGCTCGTCAAAGCAGGGGAGAAAATTCCGCTCGATGCCAAGATTATTGAAGGTAGTACTTCTATCGATGAATCAATGCTGACAGGTGAGAGTGTGGCTGTCGAAAAAAATATTGGAGATCAAGTTTTCGCAGCGACTATCAATGGTACTGGCGTTATTAAAATACAAGTAACAAAAATTGCTAGTGAAACTATGCTTTCACAAATTATCAAATTGGTAGAACAAGCTCAGAGTAGCAAAGCACCGATGCAAAAGTTGGCTGACAAAGTCTCAAGTATTTTTGTGCCAAGTGTGATTGTGATTGCGCTGGTTACTTTTGCTATTTGGTATTTCTTAGTCGGTGCAGGATTTGAAGTGAGTATTATCAATGCTGTGGCTGTGCTCGTCATCGCTTGTCCCTGTGCTCTTGGTTTGGCTACTCCGACAGCTATCATGGTCGGAAGTGGCAAAGGGGCTGAAAGAGGAATTTTGATAAAAGATTCAGAAAGTCTAGAGCTTGCTCACCAGATTCAAGTTGTCATGTTTGATAAGACTGGTACTTTGACACAAGGTAAACCAGAGATTACCAATATTAAGGTTATAAAAAATGATTTAGAAAAAAAGGACGCACTGACACTCGCATGTGCCCTAGAAAAACAAAGTGAACATTCACTTGCTTTAGCTTTCAGTAAATTTGCTACAGAAAAAAACTTAACTATTCCCGAAGCCAAGCAAGTACAAACTGTAAAAGGTAGGGGAATAAAAGGAATAGTAAACAATCAAGAAATATTTCTGGGCAATGCCAAATTTGTTGCTGAATCCTCCTCCACCGCCGAATTGGCAGTTACGGCGGACAAGGAAAAAGTGAAGATAAATAAAGAGGCTGAAGAAATTTTTGAAAATTATGCCAGCAACGGCAAGACACCGATTTATCTTTTTGATAAGTCAGAAGTCTTGGCAGTAATTGCTGTGGCTGATATCTTACGTGATACTGCCAAAGAAGCTGTGAAGAAACTTCAAGACCAAAATATTGAAGTCTATATGATCACCGGAGATCATCGCAAGACGGCTGAAGCTATTGCCAAAGAATTGGGAATTAGCAAAGTCGTGGCTGAAGTCTTGCCACAAAACAAGTCAGAAGAAGTGAAGAAACTTCAAGCTCAAAACAAAGTCGTAGCCTTCGTAGGTGATGGTATCAACGATGCGCCTGCGCTCGCACAAGCCGATTTGGGACTAGCTATGGGTGGTGGTAGTGATATTGCCCTAGAAACAGGAAATATTGTCCTAACCAATAGTAATCCACTAAAAGTCTATGAAGCTATCACACTTTCCAAAAAGACTTTTTCGACTATCAAACAAAACTTGTTTTTCGCCTTTTTCTACAATGTAGTAGCTATTCCACTAGCAGCTTTGGGGCTACTAAACCCAATGATTGCCGCTCTAGCTATGAGTATGAGTAGTGTTTCTGTTGTAGTAAACAGTTTGAGGATCAGAGTAGGGAAGTAAAAACAAAAAAATTATTTAAAATAAAGAACCATTATTAACTTCAAAATAGTGGTTTTTTTATTAATTTTGTGCTATAATATTAGTGTAAAAAAATAGCTAAGATTAGTAAAAATATAGCATTTTACTCTTGACAAAAGAGTAAAATTGTGCTATACTAATCCATTATTCATAATAAAAAATATGAAAAAATACTTCTTTTTTGTCAGCACTTTGGTTATAGCTTTTCTTTTTTCTTCTCTTGCTTTTGTTTCCGAAACACAAGCTGTTTCTTATGTTGGTAAATTGGTGAAAGCTAGTAACAAAGCTACCGTTTACTATGTAGCTTCTGATGGATTGAAATATGATATTCCTGATGAAAATACGTACATGAGTTGGTATAGCGATTTTTCTGGAATTTATGTTCTTTCTACCAAAGATTTGAATGCTATCAAGACTGCAAAATATTCTGTTACTATCAAGCCTGTCAAACAATTGGTAAAATTCGATAATAGTAGCAAAGTCTATGCTGTGGATGCTGGAGCTGTTTTGCGTTGGTTGAAGGATGAACAGACTGTCAAAAAGTATTATGGTAATGATTGGTATAAGAATATCAAAACCTTGTCTCAAGATAGTTTCAGTGATTATAGTTTTGGTGAAGATATTGGTAGTACTACTATTTATTCTAAGACTCGTGGTGCTACTTTAGCATCAGATATTGATGCTGAGCTTAGAAATAGAAATCTAATTGCAAATAGTACTAATAAGACTACTATTGTTGCTTCTGCTGATGAGCCTCTTTTGCAATACCTAAAAGAAGATGTCAAAGCTGGTTTATCTCCAAGATTTAATGCTACAGAAAATCAATATACCTTGAATACTACTTTTGATGAATCTGTTTTGAAACTTACTTTGAAATCAAAAAATTCAGCTAGTAGAATACTAGTCAATGGCACTACTGTAGCAAATGCTTCTAGTATTAGACTTGATCTACATGTTGGACAAAATGATATAACTATAAAATTAGTAAATACTTCTGGTGTAGAAAATGTTTATTTTTTGCAAGTATTTCGTGAAGAAGCCAATGACAACAATTTTCTAAAAACAATGACCGAGAATTTGCGTGACTCTTTTGAACCTAGTTTTGAGGGAGGAACCAAAGAATATGATATCAATGCTGAATATGACGAAAGTATCTTAAAATTGAATTTGAAAGCCGAAGACAAAAATACTAAGATTTATGTAAATGACCAAGTCCTTTCCAAGGGATACTATGGAACTAGTAATATTTTCTTGAGTTTTGGTAAGAGTAAAATCGAGATTAGACTTGTAGCTGAAAACGGCTATAATAGATATTATTATATCAATGTATTGCGTTCTCAATATCCAAATTTGGGTGACAATGACCTTGCTTATTTGAAAGAAAATTTGGATGGTGTATTTTCTCCAGAGTTTGATCCTAAACAATCTGTTTATTATCTTCGTGCTACCGCAGATGAGACTAGAGTAAAAATCTCAGCTAAGGCAAGAAATAGTAAAGCTAAAGTAGTGATAGATGGTCAACTGACTACTTCCAAATATATTAGTATTCCTTATGGTGAAAGTGAAATATATGTGATTGTAAATTTGCCAAGTGCTCCAGCCTTTAATAAAAAGTATACTATACATGTTTATAGAGATGTTGAATAAGATATTGATTTTACAGATTTAAAAAAGATTACACAGATTAAAAGAAGACACTTATGTGTCTTCTTTTTTTAATATTAGTGTAATAAGTTTTTATTTTTTCTTATTTTTCAAAGCTAGCTGACCACAAGCAGCATTGATATCTTGACCAAAGGCAAAACGTTCGGAAGTCTTGATACCTGCGCGCATTAGAATATTTCTAAATTTTTTGATATTTTGTGGTTGAGAAGGACGATATTTTCCTGTTGGATTGTAACGAATTAGATTTACCATATAGAGAGAAGTATCTTCTCCAAGTAGACGTACTAATTGTCTAGCATGTTCTTCTTTGTCGTTTATTCCGTCCATCATTAGGTATTCAAACATGATTTGACGACCTCTATCATTTTTGTATTCTTCGACAGCATCCATTACTTTTTCAATACCAAAGCGTTTGTTGATTGGCATCAATTCAGAACGTAGAGTATCGTTTGGAGCATGAAGTGAAATAGCAAGATTCAATTGCAATGGTTCTTTGGCAAATTTTTTGATACCTGTCACGACACCACTAGTTGAAATAGAAATGTGTCTAGCACCAATATTGAAAGCGTCTTTGTCGTTTAATAATTTTACTGAAGCCATCACGTTGTCATAGTTCATAAATGGTTCTCCCATACCCATATAAACAATATTTGTAATGCGAGTATGTTCTTTTTTAGTTTTTTTCAAGTATCTAGCAAAAAATATTACTTGCAATATTATCTCACTAACAGTCAAATTTCGTCCAAGTCCTAGAGTACCTGTTGCACAAAAAGTACAACCAACAGGACAACCAACCTGACAAGAAACACAGACAGTATTGCGTCCATCTTTGTGTTGCATGAGCACAGTCTCTATCTGAGAATTATCTTCTAGTAATATTAGGGCTTTGGTAGTATCAGTCTTATTGGAGTCAAAAGCTGTGGACTTGATTTCAAGTGGACATTCTTCTTTTAGTCTATCGCGAATAGCTTTTGGTAGTGTAGTATTTTCATCCCAATCTTCTATCAGGTCAACAAAAACAGCCTGCCAAGCTTGTTTATAGCGAAAAGCTGGTTCACCTTTTAGTACTTCTTTTAATTTGTCTAGGTTCATATGTGTTTTGTTATAATTGTTGAAATTGTTGAAAATGTTTAAAATGAGATTTCATCTATAACAAACGAAGTGATAAAACATATACAACAATTTCAACATTCAATATCTTACCTTATTTTAGCTTTTTTTTCAAGTCTTGCCAAATTATGTCTTTTTGGTATAATATATTTTCTATTTATTCAAGCTTAATTTAGGGTAAATTAATTTATATCATATGAAAAAGAATTTATTTTTTGTAGCATTAATCTTCTTGCTGGCGGGTGCTGGTTGTGAAGCTGTAGATAATCAAAAGGATGGAAATAATGAAAATTTGGAAAAAACTGTGATGGAACAAAATCTTCCTAAAGTAGAAGATGTAAATAATACAGAAAACATGGAAGTAGAGGATTCTGTGAAAGAAGTAAAATCAGTAGAAAATAAAATAGTTGTATCAGACAAAGAGTCTTCAGAAAAAATGGAACGTGAAGATGATGAAGACGAACATGAAAACGAATCCGAAGATGATGATAGTAAAAAAGTTACTACCAAAACTGATTCTCAAACTACAACACCTGCACCTACTACTCCAACAGCAACAACCCCTACTACTTCAACTGTAAAATCTTACACTATGGCAGAAGTAAAAGCTGGTAATAGTGCTCAAAAATGTTGGACAGCTGTCAGTGGTAAAGTTTATGATTTGACTTCGGCTTTGGTATTGCATCCAGGTGGAAAAGCAGCAATGATGAAACTTTGTGGGATTGATGGTACTTCTGCTTTCAATAATCAACATGGTGGACAAAGTAATCCTATGAGTATGTTGAATGGTTTGCAAATTGGTGTTTTGAAATAAGATAATAATTCAATTCAAATAAAAAAACGTTCAATTATGTTGGACGTTTTTTTAATCTATGTACTTTAAGTTTTTTACGAGGTGGAGTCAATAGAGGTATTATTATTTTGAAAAAACCTTCTAAACTTTCAGGGTCTTCTAGGTTTGTTTCACTAATAAGTTTTTGTAAAGCAGGTCTTTCGTCTATGTAAGCTGAAAAAGATGTACCAAAATTTATATTATATTCTGCAAATAGATCATTTGGATCTTCTGCTTGTAGCATTCCTCTTTCTTTTAGTTTTATTCGTAAAGGGACTTGTATTGCAATATACTTTTTTCTGAATTTTTCTGAAGTTCTAAAACTTTCAGCGTCATTAGTATCACTACTTCTTTGTGCGTTTAGTCCAGCGTACTCGCTAAGATTAGGATAACTTTTTTCTGGCATAGTTTATTCCTTTATTAGTTTAACATTGTGTAATGCTGCAGCGACCGCGTCTCCTCCGATAGATACTCTTTCTTCTGCCAATTTTTGATTTTGGGTTGTGAGTACTGCAAAACCAATAGAAACAGTATTGTCGAGCATCACACGCATGACACCATCACTGACCATTTTGCAAACATATTGATAATGATCTGTCTCACCTTTGACTACGGCGCCAATAGCGATATAACAATCGTGTTTTTTTTGTTTGGCTAAAGCTTGTAGAGCAACGGGAATCTCTACACTGCCGGCGACAGTATAAATACTAATATTTTTTTCTTTTACATTATATTCTTTTAGTTTTTCTAGTGCTGACGCTTTCATTTGGTCAATTAAAGGCGCATTGAAAGCAGCACAAACTAGAGCAACATGATAATTAGACGCATTGAAAACCTCCAAAGTTTTTTTTCCTTCTTGCATATTTTTTCTTTAGTTTATTAGATATTATTATCTTACTATGAAGGTTTTTTTTAGTCAAATATTTTTTTAAAAATCAATTTTTGTTTAGTTTTCTAATTAAGAGATTGTAAATTTTGTGTAAATCTTTTTTATTGAATCCTTTGTCATTTTTATATAGTTTTTCTTGTCTAAGTATTGTAGAAAAGAAAGGTAATTCTTTTTCTAATCTTAGTCTACTTCCAATTTCACCTATAAAAGCTACTAGGTTTGAAAAAACTTTTTCTTTAATATTAAAATTTTCTTCACCGGGTACATTTGGATAATTAAAATCATCAATTATTTTTTTAATTTCTTTTTGATTTAATATATATTTGTAATTGTGGGAAAATTTGTTTCTTAAATAATTTATGTATTTAATTTTTTCAATGAAAGTTGAATCAAAACCTACAGATTCTAGTAAATTTATTTTATTAGAAAAATTTGTTTTTATAACCTTTTTTGAGTTTACAAAGGATGCTTCTATAATTTCATTTATAAGATTTTCAATAAATAGATGCGTTTTGAGTATTATTGTGCTAAATTCAATTAGATTAATATCAAAATAATCTTTTTTAAGTTCTTCTATACTTAAATTAAACATATAACTTAAGAAATCATTAAATTTATGTTTAGTTTGTTTAGAAATTTTTATTTTTCCTATTGGTACCCATTTTTTATGAGTAGTATCGTTAGATTTTAGCATAAACAAGATTATCAAAATTTTTATAGTTTCATTATATCACAAAACGTATCTTGAAAGATACGTTTGTATAGTTCGCGGACAGGGATTCCCCCCTACAGTTTTGTTTCACAAACTTTCGGCGGGTAAACTTCTCATCCCTTTGTGTTTTCTTAATATTTTATTAAAATAAGATAAGTTAATTTTATCTTATCTTTTTTTAGTTCGCGGACAGGGATTCGAACCCCGATACTCAGGACCAGAACCTGAAGTCCTACCATTAGACGATCCGCGATTGCTTATTCACTTATATTTATACCTGAAATAATTTCCTTATCTAGTATGGAAGAATTTACAATTTTTATATCAGACCAATTCCAGCCATTGTTTAGAAAAACCTTTTCAGATATTATCCATCTTTTTGTGCCATTTTCCATTAAATAAACTTTTGGATTGTTTGGTGTTTTTACCAAAATACCATCAAGTAAAGTTCTGGTTGCTTTGGTAGGTGAGTAACCATTGGCTACTTCATTACCATCGCTGTATCCATCGCCATCACTATCTGTGAAAAATAGGGTACTACCATATTTCAATTCTTGTTCTTTGTTTAGTCCATCTTTGTCACCATCAAGATTTTTAGAATCAGAAATAGTTGGTGTGGTAAAAACTGCCACTTTGTTTCCTTTGTAAGTTTGATTTTTTGGGAGGAAATCATGCATGGCAGTCATAATAGTATCATAAGAATAACGAAAGTCAAGACCATGACTTGTACCAGGATCTTGTACAATGAATTCTTGTGTTTTGTCATCATAACCTTTTACAACAAAAGCATGATAGTCGACATTGTCACTATCATAATAAGGATTGTGTAAATCTGGACCAGCTACTGGGAGAATAAAAGGATGACCAATGTCTATTTCATGTTTTAGTTGTTCTAGTGTCGGATCTTCTACAACAAAAGCTTCCCAAAACAAAAAATTATTTATAATATAGGCCATTTGTTCAGCATTGTTGTCTATATTGAGACCTAAATAATTATTTTCAATATCAATTAACCTATTTATTTTTGAAGTGGCTATTTCTTTATCTATGGTACTTGCTCCATAATTTTGGTAATATAAATCTATCATGAGGGTACTTGCTTCTTCACAAGCATTGTCCCAAGGTGGAATCCATTTACCATAAGGAGCTTGAGAGGTAAAAGGTACTGACAATTCTATCTTTGCTGAGACTGTTTGTAGGGTAAAAAATGAAAACAAAAGAGTAATTGTGAAATATAAATATTTTTTCATAATCGTTAGCTTATGATCTCTCCTCCAAGAGCTGCTGCCAAGTCATTCAATTGTGCGCCTGAATTATTTTCTGTAGATTTTTCTTTGTTTTCAGTTTGTGTGACATTTATCGAAACATTATGAGAAAGTATTTGTTTTAGAATATTTTCTAGTTTTTGTTTGGTTGTATTTTCGAGTAGTTTTTCTTTGTGAAAAGAATATTCTACAGATAGTGTAATGGTATTATCTTGTACTGTTTCTACTTTGGCCATTCTTAAGATAAAGGTCAAAGAAGGGGCTTCTGTTTCTAGATTTTTTATAAGATTGTTCCAATTATTTTCGACTAGTTCTTTTGTCAAAGGGGTGGTGTCTAGTGGTTTTTCATCAGTAGATTCTGTAGAAACTTCTTTTTCTTTATCTTTATTTTCTAAAATAGGAGTTTCTGTTGTAGGAGTATCATCTGATTTTTCTATTATTACATCTGTTTTAGTTGTTTTTGTGTCTTCTATTATTATTGTTGGTGTTTCTACCTTTTTTTGATTGTTTACAATCGTATTTTGTGAAATAGACTTGGTTGTCGTTTCATTGCACCATTCTACTACGAGCATCTCAAGGGGCAATTGTGGTAAAACAGAATTTTTTATTTCCGATGTTCGTTTTATCGTCAATTCTAGCAATTCTATAATTTGAGTAGGGGATAAGCTGTTCAATATTTCTTCAATGTCTTTTTTTTGTTCTGAACTCATGTCTAATTCTTTTTCTGCTAGTTGCATATCTGTTTTTGCAATCATGATGATTCTTAAAAACTCTATGAATTCTTCAGCAAAGAAACTTAGATTGATACCTTGATTATTCAAATCGTTGATAAATGTCAGGGCATCGACTTGGTTTTTGGTTATCAAAAATTTCCCAAATACCAGTTGGTCTTCAATATTGGAAGTAGGCAAGATGATAGAGGCAATATCTAGAGTAATTTTCTTTTCGCCACTGGAGGTAAGTTGTTCCAAAAGACTTACAGCGTCACGTACACAACCTTCACTTTTTTTGGCAATTCTGGCTAGGACTTCATCTTCGACTGTTACACCTTCTGCTTTGGCAATTTTGGCGATACTTTTTTGCATTTCCTTGCTACCAACTTTGGTAAAATTGTAGCGTTGACAACGGGATATGATGGTGGCTGGTAGTTTTTGAGGGTCAGTAGTGGCCAAGATGAAGACTACATAGTTTGGAGGTTCTTCTAGAGTTTTGAGGAGGGCATTGAAGGCAGCTGTGGACAACATATGGACCTCATCGATGATGAAAATTTTGTATTTGGAGGCTGTAGGTTTGAACTGTGAATTTTCGATGATATTTTGTCTGACATTGTCGACGCCTGTATGGCTGGCAGCATCTATCTCTATTACGTCTATAGAATTACCACGTATGATTTCTTCACAAGATTGACATTCGTTGCAAGGTTCTATTTCTCCTGCTTTTTTGACTGTACAGTTCAAAGATTTGGCTAAGATACGGGCTGTTGTGGTCTTACCAACTCCACGAGGTCCTGAAAATAAATAAGCATGTGAGACCTTGTCTGTCTTTATTTGGTTGCTCAATGTTTGTACTATATGAGTTTGTGCAATGACGTCATCAAAAGTCTGAGGGCGGTATTTGTGGTACAGGGCCATAGGTATTTTCCTTTAATTATTTTGGATAAAATTTGTATTTTTGCTGACCTTAGTATAACCTATTTTGGAGGCTACGTAAAATGGTTTATTGCTACAGCACTTGCCTAGATAAGAGGGAAGTGCTATAATTCATATAGTTTTATTTAATTAATTTTTAATAATAAAAATTATGCCAAGGAAAATAAATCCAGCATTACTTAAACCATTGACTCTTTCAGCTGAGTTGGAAGCAGTGGTCGGACCTGGTCCAATGCCTCGTTCACAAGTTGTAAAAAAACTTTGGGAATATATCAAAAAACATGATCTTCAAAATCCAGCAAATAAAAGAAATATTTTCGCTGATGACTTACTAATGCCTTTGTTTGGTAAGAAAGAAGTAACAATGTTTGAAATGACTAAGCTTGTTTCACCACATATTACTGATCCTGACAAAAAATAATATTTTGTAAAAATCAAAAGACAACCCAAGAAAGGTTGTCTTTTTTTTTAAATAAAAAACCACTCGTAAAATACGAGTGGTTTTTCCACTTAGATTTTTAATTGTTTAAAAAGCTAAGTGGGTCGGAGAATTGTCGGTTAAGAGCAATTCTCCGATAAGGGTTCTTACTCTTTTGGCTTTTTCAAGCCATCAGAGTCAAGAGTAGTCTTCGGGGCGCGACTCCCGTTTCAGGTTTGACTACCTTACCTGATATACATCTTTAACGACGTCCACTTCTATTTGGTGAGAAAAGAACAAAGCCGTTTTTTTCTCATAAAAGTGGGGATTGCAAGTACAGCCTCGCTTCGTATTAGGTGATTAACCTTTCCTAACTCTCTGTCTTACAACCACGCATACTACGTCGGTCACGTTGCTTCGCTATGTGATTAGGGGGACTCTGGAACGTGACAACCAGGCCTTCCTAAAGATTCTTCATCATGTACGCTCCTTGCGACGTGATTTGGTTATTTGTCAGGATCGAAACGCGACCCGAACGTGCTGCAAAGTCGGAACCGTTTTAAAGACTTTGGCAGCTGAAATAGTCGATTCCCACCGGCGGTGGGTTAGCTATAGAGCATGTAGACCTCCTTTTGGTCGATGCTACACATAGTGTTTTTACCTGGTTTACCAGGATTTTGCTGTCTTTTATTTGAAGCCTATATCAAGCTTCAAATGCCGTAAGCGCTGACAGCATCACGCTTTTTCGGCCACCGGCTGTGGCCTAACTAGCACATTGGATTTTGTCCTTTGAGCCGCGAAGATTGATTTGTTGGGGGCGAAACGCGCCCCTCGGGACGTTGTTATTCTCAATGAATAACAGAATATAATAGCATGATTTCATGATTTTGTCAAGAGTGTAATGTGAATAAATACAAAAAATAGCTTATTTAAGCTATTTTTCTTGTATTTATTGTCTTTAAAATTTG
>PFPL01000067.1 GCA_002793035.1 Candidatus Magasanikbacteria bacterium CG_4_10_14_0_2_um_filter_33_14 | reverse complement strand
ATATCACTTCGCTTATTGGCATCACCCCGAGCATAAGAACCAAAAAGATCAGCACGATTGACATCATGCTGTCTCAATATTTTTTTTATTTTTTGCAAATCTTGTTTGGATAATTTCATATATTTTTATTATATCACAAAAAGCGCACAAGTCAATCAGTACCTCGTCCCCCTCCCCCGAGACAAAAAACCTATCTAAATATTATATGATAGAAAAACAAAACCCCACCCCCGAGAGGGTGAGTTTTGAAATTTCAGGCTTCTTGCTCTAAAATTTTTTACCTAATAACTATATGATTAGTTATTCTTTGGTGCAGATATCTTTGTACCAGTAATACTTTCGGTATCTAAGAATAGATAATCGAAGTTATTTGCGGTATCAAAGGTTGTATCATAACCATCGAACCAATCGATATTGTTATTACCATCAGCAACACCACCTTTTAGATCATCAAAACCTACTTGTACCCAGTTTGTCAAGTTTGTGGTTCCAACTAAAGCAGTAATAGTTGGTTTGATCACAAAGTAAGCTGTAGTACCAGACTCAATGAAGGCATCTTGTCCAAGAGTAGTTGTAGCATTAGACAATGTCCAATCACCAACAGTGTCATTTGCACCATCTCCTGTTGTACTACTAGCTGTAGTAGAAAGAGCAGTAGCTGCAGTAACACCATTAATTCTCTTGATAGTCGCACCACTCATTGTAGTACTAGCAAATTTAGTTACATCAAACAAAAGGTTGTCTAAAGCCAATTTCAATGGGTTACCATTTGCATCAGTATTATTACCTTCTGCAGTGATAGCCACGATAGCAGCTGTATATGGACCTGTTCCATCAAGTGAAGTAGCTACAGTTTCACCACCGTAAGTACTTACTGTTGTAACAGTACTAATTCTAGTACCAGCTACATAGAAAGACTTTGTAGGTGCAGTACCATCATTATCAGCTACTTCATTGTAAGTATTGTCCATATCATAGTCGAAAACCCATGTTCCAGCAGCAGCTGCTGTACCATCGTGAGCACCAACTTCATATGAAATACCTGATTGTTCACCTTCTACATCTAGATAACCAGATGTTGAAGTTGCTACAGAAAGTTGGATCATATCTTGACTATCAGCTGTACCAGCAGCCAAATTATTCATTGGTTTTGTTGTAACATAAATGTACCAATATTCAGTACCTTTAGTTACTAATTTGTCGATATTATCAAAGAATACGACATCACTAGTATCCATACTAGAACAACCAATCAAATTATCAGCAGAAACTGTTGTAGCTGTGTAAAGACATACACTGTCAATACTATCTTCATCGCCAGCAGAAGAATTTGTTAATTTCAAATCTTTGACCTTAATATTTTCATCTTGAGCTTTTACTTTAAGTTCGCCAGCCCAGAATGAACTACCAGCCAACACTACTCTATCTTTGTTGTAACCAGCTACATTGTTCACCATTTGAAGAAACAATATACCAGTATCAGCCAAAGTTACTACTCTAGTACCATCAGCTACATAACCAGCACTAACAGTACCAGCAGTTTCAGGACTAAAAGTAGCGTCAATATTTGAAGTATCTTTTGCAGTGAAATAATCTAAATGTAGTGTGGCTGTCAAAGTTGCGGCTACAGTAGCAGCTACTTTACCTTTAACTACAAAGTTTACTTTGTGTGTAGGACCATTCAAGACTGTAAAGTCAAGAGAGTCAAATGATAGAACTTCGTCAGTCATACTAGAACTACCAACTGATTGTTGAAGACTATAAGATCCATCAGCATTGACAAGATAGAATCCTACTTCAGTCCAGTTAGCTACAGTAAACTCAGCGTCACCATCAGCGTCAAAATTAGCATAAGTAACACGAATGTTATCAGCTGAAGCTTCTAAAGCACCACTATAAAGGATAACATTTTCATCATTTACTACTGCAGTACCAGAGTTCATTGTAACACCAGTAACTTTCAATGTAGGTTTCTTTACAGTTACAGTCTTACCAGTGAATGAAGCAATTGAAAAATTATCAACTGTATCACCAGCTGGTGCAGTTTCTGCTGTTATTTTTGCAGTAGCTACTGTCATAGTAACTTTGTAACTATCACCATTACCAATACCTGTAGGAAGATCACCACGCATTTCAAAAGTACGTGTTTCTCCAGCATTTAGATAGATTTCATCAGTGAATGTCCAAACTTCTGTAACAATAGTAGTATCACCACCACCAGTCATAGTACCACTATAGGCACCACCACCAACTGTATCAACCAATTGGAAGTTATCAACATCTTTGTTAGTTGTAGAAGCACTATCACCATCTGTTTCTACGATATTCATTTCCATTGAAGAAATTTTGATATCAGTAGCGCCAGCAGACAATGTCAATGTACCAAACACAACATCAGTTTTATCAGCAACAGTTTCCATATTTGTACCACTATAAGCAACATTCAATTCAGCACCATCAATAGTAACTATTGTACCATTAGCTGCTAGTGTATCAGTAACAGTAAGAAAAGTGTTGTATGTCAAACCTCTTACTTTCAAATCAGTTGCTGTATCCAAGTTGAATTCAACTAAGTTACTAGCACCATTGACAACGTCACCTACAATTTTGAAGGTTTGATTTTTACTTTTGTCAATAGCATATGGCTGATTCAAGACGAAAGTAACTTTGTCACTTACCATACTTACTGGACCAGCCAATACTGTAGAACCTTGATACAAATAAAGGTTTTTGATATCGCCATCAGCAGCATTTGGTGAAGCAGCTTTATTCTTGAAAGTTAAAGATTCAAATTTAGCATTTTCTGTAGAATCAACTGCCAATTTGAATTGAGCTAAAGTAACATCAGAAGTACCAATCTTTTTGGTAGCACTAGCATCAACATTAGTGATTTCTACCACACCGACAGTTACATCAACACCTGACATTTGGTTACCATAAATTGGTAAACCAGCTACAGCCAAACCTTCGCCTGTAACAGCTGTTAAACCTAGAGAGTTAAAAGAACTTGCAGTACCAAGAACAGCTGCAATAGTTAACTCTTTTGAAGTGCCAGCAGGAATTGTCCAGCCACCAGAAACGTTATATGTCATGGTGCCATCTGAATTCCAAGAACTCTTTGTACTACCCAATTTTGTTGATCCATCATACAAAGTGACAGATGTAAAATTACCAGTAGCACCAAGACCTTTACGTCCAATCTTTACAGAATTTACAATTGCAGCAGCGTTAGTGCCAGCTCTAAAGATGAATTTTGAAAATTCAACTTCAGAAGCTTTAACTACATTACTAGCAACAGGTGTATTAGCACTTAGACTTACTGTCAAGTTACCATTTACTACAGGAGTAGTAGAACCTTGACCAAGATTAGCCAATGTATCTAATACTGTAGCACTTGTAACACTACCAGTAGCTACTTCTAAAGTGTTGAATACTGTATCAGATACAGTTTGTACACTACTAGCAGCAGCACCAAGAGTACCACTTACCATACTCAATTTACCTGATTTTACAAAGTAAGTTGAATCAGAACCAGCTTTTTTTACAAGCATAC
>PFPL01000018.1 GCA_002793035.1 Candidatus Magasanikbacteria bacterium CG_4_10_14_0_2_um_filter_33_14 | reverse complement strand
AGTTCGAGCCTCGTCCGGTCCGCATAGGAATTTCACAAAAAACCTCACTATTTTAGTGAGATTTTTTGTTTTATTAAATAATGACAATACCTATTTATTGTAATAAGCCTACTCCCCTCAAGAAATAAGACACAAAAAACCAACCACGATAGTAAGCTCCCCGTTCAGTTTACCGTGGTTGGTCGTGCGCCGAAAGGTGTACGGATGGCGTAAGTCATCAGCTGGCGAGGAGCTTTTTGTATTCTTGCTGGATAATCAACAAGCAATATGCTTATACTAACTTATTTTGTAATGCCAAATCCTTTTGAAATGATAAAAATAACATTTACTTGGACTTTTGCCTTTTTATTCTATTTTTGGCCTATAGTTTTGGTCGCTTTTATATTAGGACTAACTAAATTTATAATTAGAAAAAAATTACCTAATCTTTTTTATTTTTTAAATAACAGGAGATCCTCATATAGCGAAACAAAAGTAACAAGACAAGCTTTAGCATTGTATGAAGCCCTCGAAGATAGAAACATAAACTGTGAAATAGAAAAATGGGATGGATATCACACTATCCACATACCAAACAGAATGATTGATAATGATGTTAATGATGTAGCTGATGCGATAGAAGAGATAGTTAATACATAAAAAACACAAAATGTAGATTTTGTGGGACGGAATTATAAAAACAAATTCAACAATTATAACAAAATTATTTATAAAATTTTATTTTTTTGTTTACCTTGCATTTCAACGTATTTTTCATATTGTTTTATTGAACGATACTTATTTTTAATTTTTTTCATATTAGTAACATTTTTTTCTTTCAACAAAGATTTAATTTTTTGTTTATTAGAAAAAGATTTTTTTCCTAATTTAAGTTTATTTCTATATAAAAAAGAACCTAAAATTTCCATACCCTCAAAATGCTGTTTTATATCTTTTTTTTTATCATTTAAAATTAAAGGCTGTTTTTGTTTTTTTCCTTCAAATAATTCTTTAATCTCTTTATAGAGGTTATCCATTAAATCAATTGGTACTCTACTAGCAGTTATACCTATATCATCAACAAAAATAGCCAACCGTGGATCATAACCCTTAAGTCTTTTTTTAACAAGACGGTCTAATTCAATAAAAACATCTAAATTACACCAAACAGCAAGTCTTGAAGATGTTGAAAACCCTCTAGCTAAAACTCTTTTTTTAGAATTAGAGCCCTTTTGACCATCAAACACGCAACATATATAACCTAAAAATTTTGCAGTCTTGTAATCACAATCACATTTTAAAAAAAAATCTATAACATTTTTTTCATCAATTTGTTCAAAAAAACCCTGAAGATCAGCTTTGAGTAAAGTCCTTTTTTTATATGTACCTAATAAACTATACGCAGCCTTAACATGATCTCTACCTTTAGGACCACCAAAAATAAAGTTTGGTACAATATTATCATGTGGTGCTAAAATTTTAGAATTAATTATTTTTAAAAGTTTTCCCAAAGGTGTTCTCTTTGCATTTCTAACATATTTATTTTTTTCAGGTTTTGATTTTGAAATATTATCTTTCCAATATTTTTCAAAATTATTTTTTACATCATTTATCAAAGTCAAAGCGTCCTGTCTAGGTAGTTTTTTATGACTTATTCTCTTAGAGAGTTCACACTTACTTCGGATATTAATTTTAGGGTATGTTTTATTTAACATACTTTTTTATTTTTTTAGCACGTTTCTTAATTAAAATTTTTTGCATTTCTTCACCCCACAAAACAAGTTTTTTTTCTATTGGAGAAATTTTATTTAATTCTTTACTGCTGTAAATATGAAGAAATGGTGTAATAGAAGCAGGGTGTACATTTAAAAGTTTTGCTAACTTAATAATAAAAGACTTGGAAACTTTTTTCTGTCCGGTTTCTACCATTGAAATCAAAACTTTTGACACACCTAAACTTTTGGCAAATTCTTCCTGTGTCAAACCTGATTCTTCTCTAATTTTTTTTATAAGTTGATAAAAAGAATACATAAAAAAACTAAAGGGTGACTACCTTAGGATATCCAAGATGATACGAATAATTATTAAAATTATTCGAATCCATCGTAGGATTTTTTTCATAAGATGTCACCCTATTGTACAGGAGGTTTTTCAATTTACTTGAATTTTTTAAGTGTTTATTCATATGTTTCCTTTTTAAATAGGGTTGCTTCTATTAAAATTGACCGACCTTTGTTATAGGAAACCACTTAATGACTCTTGACGGCTAAAAGTTACTGTTGGGATATACCTCCTGGTATCTTCTCATAACCGTCTGTCATAAGAGGTTTCGCTAGACGAAGCAATAATTAATTTAATTTCTTGCCATATCTATCACTATCCAACATTCAGTATTAGACTACCCGGCTAAACCGGTTAGTTTAGGTCCTGCGTTTGGAAAGTTCTCTTTTTGAAAAAGAGTCAGATGATCATTTTTGTAAGTCATCTATAAATAGCAGAACTCAAAGCCACTGAGTAAATTGATTTGTAAAGAAGCTGTGTAGGTCTATCTATATGTTATACGAAAAGTATAACTTTGTAAAGAGGAACTTATACACAACCCCAAAAAATAAAAATTCCATTTAAATAAGTAGAATTTTTTTATATATAATATAATTCACAATATAACCTTGACATAATCAATATTTTATGATATTTTAATCCGTCTGGTTAAATTGCTTTTTGGGAATAATAAAGTACCTTTACTAAAGATATTTTTTATTCCCAAAACGCACTGTGACGACCAAGGGGTGTATTTGGTCTCACAACCACGACAGATGTATGAGGAAACAATGCGTTACCAACGCGCCACCGAGATGCGGTACTACCGCTTCCACGAAGCGATGGGAATCCCAGTGTGGGATCTCTCCAACAACCGAGGTGACACGATGGCCTTCGTGACCATCAAGGAGACAACTCGTAGTTTGCGGGCGGCCATTCAGCGTGGCGAGCTCACGGCCGACACGGCACAGGAGATGGAAGCTGAGATGCGCCGTTCCGGCATCTTCGCGGACATCACCGACGTCTACGACTACATCGTGAAGACCGCCAAGGCCATCGAGCAGGTCGACATGGACGGTCTCCGGTACGTTGCACTCGACAACGAGGGTGACATCAACTACCCCCACGGTGTCTTCCAGCAGAACGGTGAGAACATCACCGGACAACTCCAGACCAAGTGGGAGGTCTACGAGACGATCTACGGGCTGTTCCTGGGTAAGGGAATCGACGCCGAGCAGGCCAAGATCCTGTTCAAGCAAGCGGTCGACGACGGCAAGATCTGCACCGACGAGAGACAACTGTCCGACGTCATCGTGAAGAATTACAACATCGCCGAGATCGCTGAGAAGGCGGGCTTCAAGTCCCTGCAGATCATCTTCCTCATGCCGGAGTAGTCCGACGCCGAACTTCGTCAAGCCGACTCAAGGCGGGCGAAGCACACGCGACGGGCGTGGTCGAGATGTCTCACGACGTCTCGACCGCTCCTGCACCTAGAGTATATAAATCTTTTGTCTATTCTAGATGGACCACGATACTAATCGTGGTTTTTTATTTATAATAAATATTTTCTCAAAAATCTCCACAAGTTCGCAAAGCACGAAATCTACCCCGCTATACCACCACTTATCTAAGTGGGTTTTTTTGTTATGAAAAACTATTTATGATATAATTTTATATATGCCAAAGAAAAAATCTAAAAAAACAAAGAAGAAAGAAATACAAGTCATCAAAAAGAAAACCACTAAAAAAATAAAAACACCTTCTTTTTTCACAAAAAAAAGACTAGGCTTTTATGCCTTAGTCACAACTATTGCAGTAATAGAAATTGTTAGTATACTTTTTTTTCTAAGATACAAACCAGAAACTCTAGAAATACCAGATATACGTTCAGAAAAAATAAACAATTATTTTACCAAATATAATATGCCTCTTTCTGGATATGGAGATACTTTTGTCAAAGTAGCTGATGACTGCGATATGGACTGGCGACTACTACCTGCCATCGCCGTACGTGAATCCAGTGGTGGCAAACATATGCAACTAAATAATCCTTTTGGTTGGGGTGGAGCTAATATAAAATTCGATAGTATCGAAGACGCTATTTATGCTCTAGGTTCCAATCTATGTGGAGATGACCCAGATACTGCCAAATGGTACAATACGACTTCTACTTATACAAAACTTTATCGTTATAATGGAACTGTTGTCAAAACTTATCCAGCAGAAGTAATGTGGATAATGGAACAATTTTGATATACCACTAATTTCTATATTATAAAAATCATTGGTACAGGCGGAATTGATATACATTTGGCTAAAAATATATCAATTCCGCTTTCCCCCTTTAGCTAGAAACGCAACCTCCCCCTCGACTTGCGATTGGGACGCTGTCCGACCGTCTTGCCCTCCTTGGGCAAGTCTGGCGCCTCGACCACCTCGTAGCTGTCGCTACCGTCGGGCGATCTCCACCAGAGCTTGCCATGCTCCCAGTGAAGCTCGCAGAGCGGAATCTTCTGCTCGCGAGCCACCCGAGCCTTGGTGCGGCTTCGTTCCTTCATGACCTCTTTGTTCTGCTTGCCCATCTTCATCTCCTCTGCCTAGGGAAACATGAGCAAAACAATATAACCATAAAAAAGTCATTTTGTCAATAATTAAAAACAAAAAAACAAGTTTTTTTCAACTTGTTTTTTTTGTTTTATGATTTTTTTATTTTTTCTTCAATCGACTATTCTTACCTTTATTTTTTGCCATTTCTCTTTGTATTTCTTTTTTTTCATCTTCTGGAAGATTTATTATTTTCTGACATTCTTCTGTACAAGCACCTTCATACTTCTCACTACACTTATGACATTGGATAAAGAGTACATGACAAGCAGTGTTACTACAATTTGTATACGCATCACAAGAGTCACCACACTGTTCACACTTAGTCAAAATTTCTTGAGATATAGTTTCTGCTAATCTGTCATCAAAAACAAAGTTTTTACCTTTATACTTCACTGGCAAATCCTCTTGTTTACACTGACGAGCATAATCTATCACCCCACCATAAAGCTGATTGACATCTTCGAAACCTTCGGACTTGAGAAATGCTGAAGCTTTTTCACAACGTACACCACCTGTGCAATATAACAAAATTTTTTTGTCTTTTTTATCTTTCAATTCTTCTTTGACAACTTGTAATTCATCACGAAAAGTATCCACATCAGGAGTGATAGCACCTTCAAAATGTCCAATATCAGATTCATAAGCATTGCGCATATCCACGACAACAGTATCTTCTTTACTCATTTCTTCATTCCACTCTTCGGCAGTAAGATGCTTACCGACGTTAGTTGTATCAAAAGCATCATCGTCTAGACCATCAGCTACAATTTTGTGTCTGACTTTGATAGTAAGCTTGTAAAAAGATTTACCATCATCCTCGACTGCAATTTTGAAAGGAACATTTTTAAACTCTTTGAACATGTCAACATAATCACGAAACATTTGAAAATTGGCAGTCGGTACTGAAAGCTGACTATTTATTCCCTCTTTGGCAAGATAAATTCTACCCAAAACTCCCATAGCATGCCAAGCACGATACAGTTCATCACGCAGTCTCTTTGGATCATCAATACCTACATATTTATAAAAAGAAATAGTAATGCGAGGTATCTCATCTTCCTGAATTTTTTGACGCAATAACTTACGGTTTATACGATTATGTAAAATCATAACTATTTTAATTCATTTTTTTAAAACGAGAATATTATATACCAAAATGGTATTATTTGCAAGGTAATACCTCTCTATTAAATTATAGAAAATATTTGTCTTATTCTAAACCAAAAAAAACAAAAACGACCTCTATATAAAGGTCGTCTTGAATTATTTAAGGAAAAAACTACTGTGAAGTAGCATCACACACTTGCCAGCTTTCAGGGACATCACAAGGAGTCGAAAAAGCCTGACAACTAGCACCATCACCTTCTCTAGCATAAGTAATCATCTGCGTACAAATACGCTTTTCTCGTACATCCCAGTGAGTAAGAGGTCTATCTGGGTTTGTCATATCAGTAAACTGAAAGGTAGCTAAAATATCTTCAAAATTAGCAGCATCACTATTTATTTCTAACACATCCTCACCCATGTTTACTTCTACTACATTGAAATTAGTAGCTCCACTATTTAAATTCAACTGATATTTGAAAGCTTCTTTACCTGACAAACTAAAAGCTGTTTTTTGTTCTTGAACTACAGGATGACTAACAAGTTGTTTGAAAATACTAATATATTCACTAGAACTAGTATTAGTAAGTGTCACTCCCCCATTCCAATAATTCACAGACCAATCTTGTGGATATTTGAGACTAAAATTAGCAAAATCAGCAATATTCAGAGTCTGAGTCAATTGTAACTTATTTTGTGCTTGCATCTCCAAAGCTTTTTTCTCAGCATTTTCACGAATTTGTGCAGGAGTTACTTCTTGAATATTTGTAGAATTTTTTAATTTATCAATATTTTGTGAGACATTACAACCAGCTCCAAGAGTCATAGTAAAAGCAGAAACAATTCCAAGCAAAGTAACCAGTCCCAAATAAGTCTTGTGTGTCTTCTTGCCTTTACGACCCAAAGTCTTCT
Source organism: Candidatus Magasanikbacteria bacterium CG_4_10_14_0_2_um_filter_33_14 (assembly GCA_002793035.1). GTDB lineage: Bacteria > Patescibacteriota > Patescibacteriia > Magasanikbacterales > UBA922 > UBA1557. The sequence goes on along the minus strand of PFPL01000018.1, from coordinate 10,906 downwards.
CGGTAAAAGCAATACGTTCACGTGTTGGAATCACAGTATCAGGATTGAGAGATATACTATCAATACCTTCACGCACGAGCATCTCGGCAAACTCTGGATAATCACTAGGTGCTTGTCCACAGATACCTACTTTACGCTTATACTTGTGAGCAGTATGAATCACATCTTTGATAAGTTTTACCACAGCTTGATTTTTTTCACTATAAACATGACTAACCAGTGCAGAATCGCGGTCAACACCAAGAGTAAGTTGGGTCAAATCATTGGATCCAATACTAAAACCATCGAAAAGCTGAGCAAAATCTTCTGCCAAAATAACGTTTGATGGAATTTCACACATGACATAAACTTGTAGATCTTCTTTTCCACGTTCAAGACCAAATTCTTTCATAGTATCCAAAACTTTTTGACCTTCCTCTGGTGTACGACAAAATGGGATCATAACGATAAGATTTTTTAGTCCCCACTCTTCACGAACTTTTTTAATAGCGTCACATTCTAATTTGAAACCTGGTTTGTATTCTTTGGAATAATATCTACTAGCACCACGCCAACCAAGCATTGGATTTTCTTCTTTTGGTTCAAATTCTTTTCCACCAATAAGTGTGGCATATTCATTGGTCTTGAAATCTGACAAACGAACGATAACATCCTTTGGATAAAAAGAAGCAGCTATACGAGCAATACCTTCGGCCAGCTTGTCCACAGCATAATCAGATTTTTTCTTGTAGCCACGAGTAATTTCAGCAATTTGTTTTTTGGCTTTTTTGTCTTGCAATTTGTCATAATTCAAAAGTGCCAAAGGATGAATACGAATAAAATTACTAAAAATAAATTCTTCACGAGCCAAACCAACACCATCGTTTGGTAAAAAGGATAATGAAAAAGCGTGATCTGGATCACCGACGTTCATCATTATCTTAGTGTTAGTCTTATCCACTTGTTTTATTTCAGTTTTTTGAACTTCAAATGGCAACATTTCTTTGTAAATAACTCCTTCGTCTCCGCCCGTACAACTAACAGTAACTTTTTCACCTGTCTTCAATACTTTGCGAGCATTTTTGGCACCCACGATACAAGGTACGCCTAACTCACGAGAAACAATCGCCGCATGAGAAGTCTTGCCACCTTGTTCAGTGACGATAGCTGAGGCAATACGCATGATAGGTTCCCAATCTGGATCTGTAATACGAGTAACCAAAACTTCACCTTTTTTGAAAAGCTTCATTTGTTTTGGATTATCGATAACACGAACTTTGCCAGCACCAATCTTTTGTCCAACAGAAGTACCTGTGAGCAATACTTTTCCTTTTTTATTTAAAATATATGTTTCAATAAAATTTTTGTCATTGTTGGCTTTGACAGTCTCAGGGCGAGCTTGAACAATATAAAGTTCACCAGTTTTACCATCTTTGGCCCATTCAATATCCTGATGTTTACCATAATATTTTTCAATTTCTACTCCCCATTTGGCAAGTTGTAAGACATCATCATCGGAAATTGCAAATTTGTTTTGTTGTGATACTGGTACTTTCATTTGTTTGGTACCGGTCTTACCATAAACTAGTTTTACTTCTTTGGTACCAAGAATTTTACTAATAATAGATTTCTTACCTTGTGCCAAACCTTCTTTGAAAACATAGTATTGGTCTGGGGTAACACGGCCTTTGACAACATATTCACCAAGACCATAAGAAGAATTGATAAGGACAACACCAGGAAAACCAGATTCTGTATCAAGTGTAAACATCACACCACTAGCACCAGACTCAGACCCAACCATGATTTGTACAGTAACTGACAAAGCAACATCAAGATGATCAAAACCCTTTGTCTCACGATAAGAAATAGCTCTGTCTGTAAAAAGTGAAGCAATACATTTTTTCACGGCAATTTTCAAATCTTTTTTGCCAACGATATTCAAATAAGTTTCTTGCTGTCCTGCAAAACTAGCATCTGGCAAATCTTCTGCTGTAGCAGATGAACGTACGGCAACAGCAATATTTTTTACCTTTTGTGAATTTGACAACTCTGTATAAGCTTTTTCAATTTCTAAATTAATTTCTTTTGGAAATGTAGCATCTAAAATCAACTTACGTATTTTTGCACCAGTGCTACTAAGTTCTTTGATATCATTTATATTCAAATTACGCACAGCTTCTTTTATCTTTTTCTTCAAACCACTCTTTTCCAAAAATTCCCAATAACTAAAAGAAGTAACCGCAAAACCATTTGGTACACTTATTCCTTTACTTTTCAAATTGTTATACATTTCTCCAAGACTAGCATTCTTGCCACCGACTAGTGGGATATCTTTTATACAGATATCATCAAACCACAAAATACGCTTATCCTTTTTATGAGCGTCTATTTTGTTTGTTTTATTTCCTCCACTACCCGCGGCTTTTTTGGAAGATTTGACGCGGCCTTTTAACATAAAAATTTAGTTAAATATAGTAAAGATATTATAACACATTTTTGCTAAATTAACAAAATATAGTAAAGGCTTAAAAGGCCAGAGAAGCTTAAAAGGCCTGAAAGGCTTCCTACTTATCCAAGGATTTAATTAATTTAAAAAGTAAAAAACCAACTTCACCACGCTTATTTTCTATATAATCAAATTGGTCTATTTTGATAAAATCTAATTCTTTGGATAATTCGAAATAACATTGACACTCATTTAATGAACCTTTTGAAATATACAAAAATTTCAAAAAATCTTTGTCAGTACTTTTTCCCCTGCCCTCAACAATATTAGCCAAGACAGAAACTGCGGCCCTACGCAATTGACTTGTTAAACCATATATTTCTTCTTTCGGAAATAAATTTGTCAACTTATAAACAAGTTTAACAAACTCCAAAGATTTACTCCAAATTAACAAATCATGATAATCCTGCATATATCCCCTTATATATAAGAATTGAAAGCATTTTAGGCTTTTTCAGCCTTTCAGGCCTTTTACTTCACTTCTCTAACTTCAAGCAAATTGACAGCACCAGCATGACCTACAGGTTCACCTGCCACAACAATAATTTTGTCACCTTCTTTGACTACTTTTTTCTCACGCAAATGAGCAATAGATCTTTCTACCAATTCTTCAATACTTTTGCACTCTACCAATTCAAAAGGTAACACTCCCCAAGATAAATTCAATTGATGTAAAACGATTTTACTACTAGTTGCTACAGCAATTGGAAATTTAGGACGATAACGAGAAATAAGACGTCCGGTATCACCTGTGAGTGATGCAGCCAAAATAAGCTGAGCCCCAACATCTTCAGCAACAATACGAGAAAGTCCACTTATAGTATCATCTACTTTGTTGACTTTATCTTTTGGTTGATTAAAAAATAATTTGGTATATTCTGATTTTTCTGTTTCTTTGATAATTTTACTCATCATGGTAACTGTCTCGACAGGATATTTGCCACTAGCTGTTTCATTGGACAACATCACAGCATCAGTATGATCGATCACAGCATTGGCAACGTCTGAAACTTCGGCACGAGTAGGACGAGGATTATTTTGCATCGAGTCAAGCATCTGTGTAGCAACAATAACAGGTTTGGCATTTTCTAAAGCCACATCGATTAATTTCTTTTGAATGATAGGCACTTCTTCGGCAGGAATCTCCACACCCAAGTCTCCACGAGCAACCATAATACCATCGACTACTTCAATAATATCTTTGATATGTTTGACGGCTTCGGCTTTTTCAATCTTAGCGATTATACGGATAGGCATATTATCTTTTATACCCAAACTAGCTTCTACTTGCTTGATATGATAACGCAAATCAATAATATCATCAGGATGCATTACAAATGACAAGGCAACCATATCTACACCTTGCTTCACACCAAATTCGACATCTTTTTTGTCCTTTTCTGTCAAAACAACTAATCCTGACAAATTACTTTCTGGGATATTGATACCTTTGTTAGAAGTAAGAGTACCAGGTACAACAACTTTGGTAAAAATTTTACTTCCAACCACACGTTCAATTGTGACTTGTATTTTACCATCATCCAAAAGCATAGTCTCACCTGCTTTGACAAACTTGTGTAATTCAGTATAACCAACAGGGATAGCATCTTTATCTTTAGGATCTGTTGAAAAAATTATTTCTTTACCCAAGACCAAACCCACACCTTCTTCAGGTACTTTTCCAATTCTAATTTTTGGTCCTTGTAAATCTTGCAAAATTGCGACAGGTTCTCCTGTCTTTTTTTCAACTTCACGAATATTTTTTATAAGCATTTCATGATTTTCGTAAGTGCCGTGTGAAAAATTCAATCTAGCGACATTCATACCAGCTCTTACCATCTTTTCTAAGGTCTCTACATCTTGACAAGCAGGTCCAATAGTACAGACAATTTTGGTTTGTTTTTCCATAAAATAATTCGGATATACGGATAATACGGATTTTCGGATTAACCTATTTATTATTAATTTTTATGAACCTAATTATACTCTAAAAATAAAATCACTTCAAGTTATTTTTTTTGGGTTAATCTTGACAAAATCTCTATTTAGTGCTAGTTTTTTCTTATAAACCACAAACAGAGAGGTCGAAATGGAGACACCTGATGTCATCATGACGGCCTTATGTATTTGGCTGATCATCTGGATGATTTTTTCCGTTTATCCTCGTGAAAGAGTACTAGAAGTGCTAGAAAATGCACCCAACAAGTGGCTCAACGGGGATGAACGGCAAGAAAAAGCAGCAAAACTCACAACGAGATTTCAGATTAAACGCGCTATGAAATACCACCTAGAAAGAGGTAGTATCAAAAGCAAGCGTCCAATTCTGTACTCAAGTGTTCATCAGATCCCGTATGAGGAACTTCTGAACAATGAGTTTGCTAAAAATTTTTAAGGGAGGACAAGCCCGACGCCCTACATAGTTTCCCTCGAAACTGACGGCGTCGGGTGGAAACAAAAGATAGTCTAGAAAGAGGCTGTTTTTTGTTTATATTATTGACAAAATATGTTTTTGATGCTAATTTTCAGCTATCCCAGGAGGATAACAAAGTGAACAAAGTCCTAAAGATACTTCGTCTCGTGTTAGTCATCTTTCTCGTAACCTTACTCATGGAATTGATCTACATCCTCTCTTTGTGCACACAAGTAGTACAACAGAGCGATTATTCTCAATTCACGACTTTCCTCAAGGATTCTGCAAAGTTCATCTTTGGTGTAGTGATGGTAGCATCACTCTTTGTCTGGTACTACTTTCCTAAACAAAGGAATAAAACCGAACACAGATGAATACACAACTTATAGTTGGCAATATTTCGGAAGGGATATTGCCAACTATGAGACAAAATAAAAATATATATTACAACCATATGGTTGTTTTTTTATTGACAAAATACATATTTAATGTTAGTTTTTTCTTACAGTCAATTTGACTTGGAGAAAGTCATGTTTGCAAGTGTCCTTTTTACAGCAATTTTCGTTGCAATAAGCATCGTCCTCTACATCAGAAAAGGTATCATCCTAAGGTGGAAGATCCTAAATATCCTGAACAAGTGTCAGGACTCTGCTGGGATGAACATCAAAAGAATCATTGAGGAAGAGGAAACCAAACATCCTATGGTGCAGTACCACGAAATACAAAAGTACCTTTACCACCTTCAGTGGAGAGGGTTTGTATATGGAGAAGGATCGTGGTTTTGTATCACAGACAAAGGGAGGAAGTATCTCGCCAAAAAGAAAAAACAAAAAAAAGGCGAGACATAACCCGACACTGACACAGTTTCCCTCGAAACTGACGGCGTCGGGTGGAAACAAAAAACAGTCTAGAGATAGGCTGTTTTTTGTTTTATAAAAATTTTAAAAAATTAATAACTATACGAAGTAAAAGGAAACAAATTATAAGGCAACCAGTTTTGGTTATGATGTGGTATATAATACATATTCACAAAATTGTCAGAAGTCATATTGTCATATGTAATAATTGAATCCCCTGTTTTAGCTTCTATCGCATAATTTAAGAAACTAAAATTGACATTATCTAAATAGACAGTATCCCCTCGCAATTTCATACCACCAATAATCCAAGAAGAATTTTTGCTATAATCAGCGCTCCAACCAAATTCGGAATTGCTTATATTTAAGTTACTGCCAACACTACAAAGTGCATAACCTGTAGGACGCCTACTTTCGAGTACACTGACATTGTTCATCGTGACTTCTGAACCAACTGTCCAAATTGCAGCTGTATAATTTTGATTTTCCTTGTAAGGATAATCATTTTTGAATTGATATCCTGCATTTCTAACATCCACATAAGACAAATTGTTGCCACTAGAATTACTAAACCAAATACCAGAACAAGAAGACAAAAGACAAACCCTAATATGATTATCAGCAGTACCCAAAGCTTGTAGACTACCCTCGACTTTCAACCATTTGTAAGTATTAATATTCACATAAGCTCCAGGTGCAATAGTCAAGGTAGCTGTCGGGGAAACATTTATCCCATCAAAAAAGACATTGCTATAATCTGCTGTCAAAGTATAATCTTCGGTTACTTCCAAAGTTGGCAAAACAACTGTATTTACAGAATTATTTTCAAAAATATTATTTTGCCATTTGTCCAAAATAGATCCACCCAAATAAAGTGGTGAAATATTTTCAACAGCAAAATTCCTGAAAGTACTGCCACTAATACTTACATGAGATCCATTACCGGCAAAAAGAACTCTGTAACCATTGTCAAAAATACTATTATTTATCTCTATATAACCAGCATTCCAAATGTAAGCATCATTATTATCTGCATAATCAGCTTTCACCAACATGTTGGTAAAATTACTATTATTTATCACCACACTCCCTCCTTCATTTCTAATAACTTGTTGAGCATAACAAACAAAACAATCACCATTCCTGTAAGTCTGCCCACCATACCAAAAGTTTGTATAATTTGCTTGCAAATCTCCACCACCTTTGACAACAATAGAACTCCAATCTCCAGGCACAGGTTCTCCATCTGATAATCCCCAGTCTCCTACAGTTTTATCTTTGCTAGAGGTAAAATAAACAGGATTATTCCCGCTACCATTTATAATCAAATTACCCGATATCTCCAAATAAGATTTGTTAAATCTACCAACAACAACGACTCCGGGATCCAATACCAAAGTATATCCTGCAGGTATAATAACTTTCTCATCTAAAATATAGGGATTACCATCTTTGTTTAAAGTCAAAACATTATCATCAGAAGAAGTACTAGTATCAAAAATATAATTATCAGCCAAATTGTCTGCTAAAAAATTGTAACCATAATTTGAAAAACCTTTACTCGAATAATCTTGACCACAACTAGCATTATATAATGAAAAACGTAAAGAGTTGTTTACTCGCCAATTACCGACTAAGTTACCTGCTAAATTATTATTTAATCTTTCCAGAGATCTTGCATGTGTAAAATTATTTGTCACGAACCAACCACTAGATTGATTACTTTCATCAATTATTTTTCCACTAGAATTTTTTAAAATAATCTGAGCACCGCTATCTGGAATATCTAAAGTTGAAACAACAAAATATTGTTCTGTACTTGAAGAGGTAATATTCACAGTACTAAAAGAATCCTCTGATAAAATTTCTACAATCCAACCGGACAAATCTAATAATTCAGGATTGTATAATTCTACCCAATCCCCACCACAATTTCCCTCTGAAGTCGGCGCATATGCAATTTCGTTTATGACAACTTCTTTTGACCAATCCACTGAAATTTCATTTTCACTACTCCAATTAGAAATATTACCAGCAACATCATAAGCTTGTGCCCGAAACTGATAATTACTACCTATGTCTACAGGAAAAATATAACTAGTACTCGTAGTATTTTCAAACAAAGTCTGCCAATCAGTATCATCCAAATATTTATACTCAATTACATAATAATCCAAACCACTAGCTTCGTCGCTACTCTGCCAATCTAGTTCAATCTGTGGTGAATCGTTGGTGTTTAAAACAGTATTCAAAACAGGTGTCTCAGGTGATATAGTATCTAAATAAAGATTTACAGTACCAGTAACACTATTTGTTAAATCACTATCAAAAAATTCTAAAGAAAAAATATTTTCACCTTCTTCCAAATATACATCTGCAAACCAAGTAGTACTAGAATTAGTGAAGTCATTAACCACATCATTTATTTTCAAATTATTTAGTTCTACACTTTTCTCACCACTTATCGTCGAAGTGTTAGTATTCAACCAAATAACATTGGAGCTATTGTCTATTGTAAAAAATAAATCTGGAGTAGTCTGTTCTACAGTCTGTTTATTTTCTTCACTAGTATTACCACCAGAAGAATTCCCTCCACCAAAATATGTTGGGATTTGCTTGATTGTATATACCACATCTTCGACAACGTTATTTACTTTTTCAAAAACATCATCCACATTACCTTTCAATTTTTCAAAAAAGTTTTTATTTTCTTTGTTATCAACAATTACAATCTCTTCTACTTCAATTTCTTTTTTAGCTACGTCTAGATGCAAAGAAAATACATCCCCACCAACTTGGGTAAAATTCGTTCCACTTTGTCTGACAATAATAGATTTGAAATCATAGCTACCAATATCTTCAGGCACTTGTAATTTGAAAGAAAAACTACCAATAGCTCCCGAGACTACATTACTATCCAAAATTGTCGGACGTAAATGAGTTTTCCAAGAGCTATGATAATATTTGTTATTTACTTCCTTACCACCTATTACATTTAGCGAAATAAGATTCTTCTGCCAAACAGTATTCCCCGTATTTTTGACTACGACTTTTATATCTACAATCTGACCAGGCTCTACTTCCAAACTTTTGTTTTTATCGGTAATGGTAGCCTCATAACTCACCGTCTCAACTTGTTCTTCTACAGCCAAGACATCTTCTGATAGTACATCATCACTTGGTCTATCAATATTGTCTAAATCAAAGATGTTTGGGATAAAGCTCCAATAATCAGCAAAAACAGAATCTGCTCCGTAAGGACTTGTAATTTTGAAAGAATTGTCTCGACGAAGAAGTTGTTTGTGTCCTGGCGGATAAAAAATAAGCGCTGCATTATTTTGCAGTGCCCAGGCACTCTTGAATTGTTCAAGAGTGTAACTCATATTTTTTCCATTTGTTTTTCCAGGATCGTTTACATATACGGTATCATCGGTCATCCCTGTGAGGACCATGAAGTGGCCAACATCATAATCCCCATTCTCACGCATATTTGTATATACTGCTACAATAACAGGAATACCTTTATTTACAGCATCTTTAATGTCCTTTAGACTTCTAGTTTTAACGACATCTTCTTCGTAAAAATCTCCAAAATTTAATGATATATTAAAAATATCTTTTGTATCAGTTAAACTTCCATTATAATTATTTACAGGAAAACCATACTTATCAAACAACCAATCATCCATTGATTTTATTGTATCTACAATTAACAATCTACTAGTATAAAATGAGTCTATCATTAAATATGAAGTAGGCCCACAATTTTTTGTATGATACCAATCAGTACCTGGTGGATATTGAGAAATAAAAGGCACATCAATAATATTTTCAGCCTTTACAAAAATAGGGTAAACCAAAAAAATTATTAAAAATAAAATTAACAAACTCCCCCTCCTTAAAATCATATACTTTAATTTACAAATTTAAAATTAGTTAAAATATTATTTATAAAATTACTGTCAGCAAATTGAAATAATAAACTATATGTTTGGCCTTTATTCTCAGAAAAAAACTCAGGCCAACCAGCACCCACATAATCACCATTATATGTTACTTTATACCATTTCATATCATTAAAAAAAACTTCCTCAATATTATATGAATTACAATCTAAATTACTACTACATTTATCTTTTACATAATTTTCCAAATCTTCTAAAGAGTTATCATGAGATATAAAAATAACTCTATAATCAAAAAAATCCGTATTTATTTGACTTTGATCAGAATAACTAGTTACAGCTAAATTTTTATCTTTAGTTTGTTCGACATAATATACATCACTCACTTTTACAGTATATTTATCAGTATCATTTATAACCAATTTATTACCATCCCCCAAATCTGTCACGACGACTCCCTCTGGTAAATCAGAAGATGAAGAAACTTTTATATCTAAATTGTCTTCGTTTGCAGGTGCGGTAGCCTCAGGAGCACTCTTCCAAAAAAAGTAAAATCCTACAGCCAGCAAAACTACAAAAAACATTATATCTAATTTGAAAATTTTCTTTTTGTTTACCTCCATATATTTATATTTATTAATTAATAATTTTATTATAACAAATTTTTTTTCAGAAAAAAAGAGACACCAAGAAAGGCGTCCCAAAAATACTATTTTAATTTCTTCTCCCACTCAAACGCCGTACTACAGATAATTTCAAGATTATCATATTTTGGTTGCCATTCCATTTTGTTTTTTATTTTATTGTTGTTGGATATTAGTATCGCAGGATCTCCTGCTCGACGTTTTTCTTTTTCCACTTTGAAATCCACACCACTTACCTTCTTCATGGTATCTATTACTTCTTGCACAGAATATCCTGTACCATATCCACAATTGAAGATGTCACTTTCGCTTTTGTTTAAATATGACAAAGACTTGATATGAGCGGCAGCCAAATCATCGACGTGAATATAATCACGAATACAAGTACCATCTTTTGTATTATAATCTGTACCAAATATTTTCATTTTGTTACGTTTACCAAGAGCAGTCTCGGCACATATTTTCAAAAGATGTGTAGCGTTTTCGGTAGATTGACCAAGTTCACCATCAATACAAGCCCCAGCAACATTGAAATAACGCAAAATTACAAATTTGAATTTTGGATTAGCAAAGGCTACATCTTGAATTATTTTTTCATTGAA
>PFPL01000064.1 GCA_002793035.1 Candidatus Magasanikbacteria bacterium CG_4_10_14_0_2_um_filter_33_14 | reverse complement strand
GGTTTTGTGATAGGTCCTGTGATTGCTGCTCTTTATCTTTCTGTTATGGCTATATATGAAAGTTATTATAAGAAAGAGTTGAAGGATAATTAGAAAGAGTTAAAAGTCCATAAAGTCTGTAAAGTCAAAAGTTGTATATAAAAAACGTTCTTATTTTATAAGGACGTTTTTAATTTACGAATTTTCAATTATCAATTTTCAAACAATTTTAAAATTTAGAAAAATTTTATAAAATAATTTAAAATTAAAACATTAAAAATTCTTTGAAAATTCAAAATTACTAAATTTCTAAATTTTTTACTATTTTGTTTATTAGAATATTGAAATAAAAAAAAGACTTTATAAATAAAGTCTTTGTACCGCGGGCGGGACTTGAACCCGCACGACATCGCTGCCAAGGGATTTTAAGTCCCTCGTGTATACCAGTTTCACCACCGCGGCATATTAAATTATGAAGTTGTTATTTTTTTGTAAATAATATAAGTAAAATTCACTCTGGGGTGGCCAACGGGAATTGAACCCGTATTGTCGGTACCACAAACCGAAGTAATAACCATTATACAATGGCCACCCCAGAAAGAACTTTATATGTTGAAAGAGCTTTTTTCAGTATTAGACAGGAGATATTATAGTGTAATTTGTGGATTTTGTCAATAAATAGCGTGGATTTAAGAGAGTTTTTCTTTTATTTCACATTTTGTTATGTTTTTCCTCAATTTGTTTATTGTCCCATTGTGGTTTTTAAATTGTCAGTGGAGCAATGGGACAATAAGGCAATTTGAACTATGATAATTCTTTTGTAATAAAAAACGCTGAATTTTCATCCAGCGCTCTTTTTGTAAGGTTCGTCTATTGTCTATTCATTTTTTCAAAAGCTCTTAAAATTTCAAGAGGTATTGCAAATATAACAGTGTTTGATTGGTCTGAACTCAAGTCGTTCAAAGTATTCAAAGTTCTCAAGTGTAGGGCCCCTGGTTGAGCGCTAAGCATTTGAGCAGCTTGAGCTAGGTTGGCAGCTGCTTGGACTTCACCACTTGATTTGATGACGACAGAACGTCTTTCACGTTCAGCTTCAGCTTGTTTGGCGATAACACGTTGCATCTCATCTGGTAAAGTTACGTCTTTCAATTCTACACCTTCTACTTTGATTCCCCAAGGATCACTGGCTGAATCTACTAATTCTCTAATTCTTTTGGCAGCATCGTCTCTATTGGCAAGTAGTTGGTCTAGCTCAAGCTCACCTACAACATTTCTCATAGTTGTTTGAGCAAGTTGGCTAATAGCATAGAAGAAGTTTTCTACTTCCAAGACTGCTTTTGAAGCATCTGCAACTTTGTAATAAATAACAGCATTTATTTTGGCTGAGATGTTGTCTTTTGTGATAGCTTCTTGATAAGGTACGTCGACTGCTTTGACACGGATGTCGACAATTTTCATACTTTGGATGACAGGGAAAACCAGTCTCCAGCCTGGCATGACCATGCCGGTATATTTACCAAGTTGAAATCTTACACCACGTTGGTATTGATTGACTTGTCTGATACTAACTACTATGATGACAGCCAAGACTCCTAAAATATAATAGAACATATTTTTTGTTAGATTATTGAGGAATTAAATTATATATTTAGTATAGCAGGCAAATTGTTTGTTGGCAAATAGTTATGAACAAGAAAAAATACCTTGAATTAGGTATTTTTTGTATTATTTTGGGTAATTGAGTTTAAGTTTTGGCCATTTTTCTAGCCATTGTTTTTCTTTCACACGTTTTTTTACCAGTGGTAGATAGCCGGGAAAGTTGGGACTTGGTCTGACAATTAATTTTACCAGGTCACTTATACCATGTGGGGCCATTAAAATTAATTTGTCATTTTTTAGACGAACACCTATTCCTGTTGCTGTCTCAGTCCATTTGGACAAAGCGTCTTCTGTTGAGCTATAAGGAGGCCTGTGGTTCCAAGTGTGAGCAAAAGCTTCATTTATTATTTCCCAATTTATGCCGGTTTCTTTTTTTAATTTTTCTGACAGAATTTCGTCTTTCTCTGGAGTATTTCCTTCCGGGTCAAAATAAACTAAATCAATATCTGGTGTGTCGACTTCTTTTTTTGTAAAACCATGTAGATAATCCCAAACTTTGTTTCGCACAAAACCAGCTCCTATTACCCAGCCTTTTAGATTTTGTTGTTCTGCGATCTTCAATACTTTCATCATCCAAGGATCTTTTTTTATTAAATTCAAAATGTCTTTTTCAGTCATAGATTAGATTGAAATATATATAGTAAGTATATCAACAGTTTTTAATTAGGACAAACAAAAAAACGTCTAGTTGAGACGTTTTTTGTGGGCCTGCAAGGAATCGAACCTTGATCCAAAGCTTAGAAGGCTTTTGTTTTATCCATTAAACTACGGGCCCTTTTGTATGATTACAGGGCCTAGTTTACTGTATTTTTTAAGATTTGTCAACTTAAATAGGTAGAATAAGCAAGGTAAGCAAAATAAGCAGAATAAGTTTTTTGAATATTTTTTATTTAATTACATCATTTTGAACTTTTCCTGATAAAAAATCTTTTATGTTGTCTAAGGAAGTATCAATAATTCTTTTTAGGGCTTCAGTACTGTTGAAAGCATTGTGTGGAGTGACGATAGTATTTGGGTGATCTATCAAAATATTTTCCATAAGTGTACGACGGATTTCATCTTGTTTTTTTAGACTTAGAACTTTTTCTGGATTTTGGAAGTAAGTTTCTTCTTCCAAGACATCTGTGCCTATGCCAGCAATTTTGCCAGTTTCAAGTCCCCAGACCAAAGCTTCTGGATCTGTAAGACCTCCTCGAGCAGTATTGATAATATAAACTCCTTCTTTCATCTTTTTGACAGCAGTTTTATTTATCATGTGGTAAGTGGTTGGGAAGAGTGGAACATGCAAGGATATCACGTCTGAATCGCTATAAAGCTTGTTTAAAGTGACATATTTGAATTTGTGCGTCTTGGTTAGTTCTGGGTTTGGAAAAGCGTCATAGGCTATTACATTGGCTTCAAAGCCATCTAGCATATCGATCATATGAATACCAATGTGGCCTGTACCAATAATACCAATAGTTTTTCCTTTCAAATCAAAACCTCGAAGTCCATGATAATCATAGATACCTTCTTTGACAATTTTAACTGATTGAAAAAGTTTGCGAGATAAAGCTAGCATTAGAGCAAAAGCATGCTGGGCGACAGTATTTTCTCCATAAGTAGGTACATTGCAAACAGGTATCTTTCTTTTTTTGGCTTCTTTCAAATCTATATGATCAAAGCCAGTGGAGAATGTCGCAATCATTTTTAATTTTGGTAGAGCATCAAAAACTGATTTATCAATTTTTGAATCTACGAAGACTCCTAAGATTTCTGTGTCTTTTTTTATTTTGCTCAAGTCTAGTGGTTTTTCTGAAATTTCCAAACTTTGTCCTTTTATATTATTTCGTACATAATCTTTTAGATCTGGCATGATGCTGGAGAAAGATAATTTTGACATAATTTTATGATTAAAGTTAAGTATCTATATTATAGCAGGCTTGAGTTTTAAAATAAAGTAGGACAATAATTTAGGAATTTTAAATTTTCAATTTTAAAACAATTTTTTAATTATTTAATTTAAAAATTTGTTCATTGTTTTAAAATTTAAAATTGCTAAATTGAAAATTAGAGGTGTTTTTGCAAACAAAAACAGTCACTTTTTAGTGGCTGTTTTTTATAATATAATTTTTTAATTACTCAACTTTAACACCCATTTGTCTAGCTGTACCTTCGATAATTTTCATAGCAGCTTCGATATTGAAAGCGTTCAAGTCAGGCATTTTTTGTTCAGCGATTTCTCTTACTTGAGCTTTTGTAATTGTACCTGCTTTATCTTTTAGAGGGTTACCAGCACCTTTTTTGATGCCAGCAGCTTTCATGATAAGAGCACTGGCTGGAGCTACTTTTGTAATGAAGTCAAATGTTCTGTCTTCATAAACATTTATAATGACTGGTACTACTTCACCTTTTTTGTCAGAAGTCGCGTTGTTGAATTGAGTACAAAAATCTTGAATGTTTAGACCATGTTGACCAAGAGCTGGACCAACTGGAGGTGCTGGATTAGCAGCGCCACCCATGATTTGTAATTTGATTTGTGTTTTTAATGCTTTTGCCATATTTTTGTTATTGTCTACAGACTATGGACTAAGGACGACAGACTTTAGAGAAGCACTTTTATAAAAAGCTAAGTTCGTTTTTCCTTTGTTTTAAGTCTTTTTTAAATAATTTATTAATGCATTTAATTTTTTTGCCAGCTTGTGACTTGATTCGTAAATAAATTCGAACTGTTTTTGTGTTATCATCTCTTGATCTAGGGCAATATAACAACCAGCAATAACTTCATCAAGTGAACCTTTGGATATTTTTAGAAATCTAGCATAATCAGCATCTGATTTTCTGTCACTTCCCTCTGCAATATTTAATATTATTGAAACTGAGGCTCTCCTTATTTGTGATGTTAATCCAAATTGTTCATCCTTAGAAAAATTTTTTGTTATTTTATATATTACGTTGGTAAATTGACGAGCTAACTTCCAAACATCTAAATTTTCAAATTTGTAGTAGCCCATGTCTTTTGACTTTAGTCAGTAGTCTTTCGTCTGGTTATATTTTCTTTACTTGCAAAGCATCGAGTTCAACAGGAGTCTCACGACCAAACATATTGACTAATACTTTTATCTTACCACGGTTTTCATCTACTTCACTTACTTTTCCTTCGAAATTTTTGAAAGGACCATCTGAAATTCTGACTGGAGTGTTTACTTCTACATCAATTTTGTGAGTAGGATCTTCTATGGTCATGCGTTTATTTAAAGATATCATTTCAGTTGCATCGATTGGAGTAGGAGTATTACCTGTACCAATGAAACCTGTGACATTTGGTGTATTACGTACTACATACCAAGAATCATCTGTAACCATCATTTCAACAAGTACATAACCTGGGAAGATTTTTTCTTCGACTACTGTACGTTTACTATTTTTGATTTTGATTTTCTTTTCTTTTGGAATTAGTACTTGGAAGATTTTGTCTGACATCTCAAAAGATTCGATACGTTGTTCAAGATTGTGTTTGACATTTTCTTCGTAGCCACTGTAAGTGTGAATCACATACCAGCGACGTCCTAAATTTTCTTGTTGTTTGGACATAGTGGTTGTCTATTATTTTTTTATGATAAGTTCTAATACCCAGTTGAAAAAGTAGTCTAGTACACCAAAATAAATAGCAACTGCAAGACTCATGGCAATAACCACAATAGTATAAAGAGTTACTTGTTTTTTTGTTGGCCAAGTGACTTTTTTTAGTTCTTGGATAGAGTCTTTTAGGTATTGACCGATTTTGGAAAATAGTTTCATATCTTTTTGTTTTATTAAAAAACGGCCTTTTGACCGATTTATGAGCTAAGTATAGTATATTTTGGAGTATTTGTCAAGGGGGTTATGGGTATAATTACAATGTTCTTTATTTTGACTTATTTTAGCAAAAAACACCAGCTTTATGGTGTTTTTTTGTTTTTGTACTTTCCACTGGCTAGTATTTTTGGTTTTTTATGTGGTGGTGGGATGTCTCCTCCAAAATTTTTAACACCAAAGAGTTTTTGTAAAATACCTTCGCTGGATGCTTTTTTTATGATATTTTCAAAATCTATTTCTTTTTTTATAGATGATTGTAAATTGTCTTTAAATTTTTCAAAGTATGCATATAATTGCTGGTCTATAAGATTTCTCTCAATATTTGATTTCTTTTTTATCAGGTAATCTAATTGCATTAGGAAACCTTTGCCTAATTTTTTAAATAAATTTTTTGTGGCTGGGGTATAGTGGTCAAATTCTTGTTTATTTTTTTTCTCAAAATTTTCAAAATAAGCATTGAAAAAATCTTCTGGATTCAAACCTTTTATATTATTTAATAATAATTGTAATAGTTTGATATCATAAACATAGTAAGAAAAGGATTCTTTTTCTAAGAAAAGTATTGTTAGATATTCTGTCACAGCTTCATTAAGCCAAACTAAATATTCTACATCTGCTTTTTTTTCTTTTCTCGAGACTAATCCCAGACCTACTTTGGTTACATCTGAAAGTTTTATTTCTGTGTCATCTAGTTCTTTTCTTTCACGTCTTCCTGATATGGCGTGGAACATTTCGTGGACAAAAAAATCTTCTATCTCTTCATCTGGAATCAAGGCAGAAATTCTAACCATATGTCTACTACTGGAGTAATCTCCGTGTTTTTCAGAAGAGTCTTCAAACATGGGATCATATATTTTGAAGATGATATTTTCTGATAGTTTTTTTACGTTTTCTATATTTAAGGTGATATTATGTTTTTTTGCAAAGTCTGGTAATTTTTGCAAAAAATTTGGTAGTAAATATTCTGTTATTTTTTCTTTGAGTTTTCTGTCTTTTTCTTGAATTTCTTGATTATGTCTTTTAACTATTTCATAGAAAAGATCATCTGATAATAAGTTTGACAGCTCTTTTCGGGTACTAGTATTAGAAATTAACTCAATTATTCTTTTTGTTGCTAAGACGGATAGAGGTTCAGTATCTGTAGGTGTTTTGTCAATTTCAATGCCTGATTTGGTTAACAAATCTTCTAAATTTTTTATATCGGAAAGTTTTTCAATAAGCCAATCTTCTGAGAATATTTCGTCTTTGTCTATCTTTCTTTTTAAAAAAGACATTTCTGTTTCTTTTATGTCCGATAAAGACATACCTGTTTTTTCATCAGATCCTTCACTTTGTTTTTTTTCTGTACAAAAGACAAATACATGACCTAAGATTTCTGGATTCTCCCATTCCCCCCAAACAGCTCTCTTTTCTTGAGTACGTTCCAAATATGCTTCAGGATTTGAAAAAAATTTCTCTTCTGACATAATAATTTAGATGTGATTATAAATTATATATCCAAATTCTGAACACTTTTCGCATGAGTTTGGATAAATTTCTTACGAGGGGCTACTTCACTTCCCATCAAAATATCAAAAGTTTCATTGGCAATTTCAGCATCTTCGATATGAACTTTTTTGAGAACACGATTACCTGGGTCCATAGTGGTTTCCCAAAGTTGTTCTGGATTCATTTCTCCCAAACCTTTGTAGCGTTGGATGTTTAATTTCTTTTGGTTTGTTGTTTTGGTTTTTTCTTCTGTTTCGACAATCTCGCCTTCACTATCTGTTTCTTCTTCGACTACTTGTAAATCAGCATCGGTAACGCCATATTTTTCTTTGTATTTGTCTAGAGCTTCTGTATTGTAAATCCAAGTGACTTCCTTTCCTTTTTTGATACTGTATAGTGGAGGTTGGGCAATATAAATATTTCCTCTTGTGATAAGATCTGGAAAATAACGATAAAATAAAGTAAGCAACAAAGTACGGATATGAGAACCATCGACATCAGCATCTGTCATGATAATGATTTTGTGGTAACGAAGTTTTTCAATATCAAACATTTCTCCAACATTGGTACCAAGAGCAATAATAAGAGATTTGAGTTCGTTGTTTGCTAGAATTTTGTCTAGTCTTGCACGTTCGACATTCAAGACTTTACCACGCAAAGGTAATATAGCTTGTGTGTGTCTATCACGACCTTGTTTGGCACTACCTCCAGCTGAGTCACCCTCTACAATATAAAGTTCACTTAGTTCAGCTTTACGACTTGAACAGTCGGCTAATTTACCAGGTAAAGTGAATCCCTCTAGAGCACTTTTACGGAGTACTGTATCACGAGCCATTTTGGCAGCTTGACGAGCTTTGGCAGCTATCAAACATTGTCCGATGATACCTTCTGCATCTTTTGGATTTTCTTCTAGAAAAATTGTAAATTGTTCACCAAAAATACTTTCGACAATTGGTTTTACTTCTGTGTTACCAAGCTTGGCTTTGGTTTGTCCTTCAAATTGTGGATTTGGGATTTTGACAGAAATAATAGCTGTGAGACCTTCACGAACATCATCACCTGTAAGATTTACATCTTTTTCTTTGAGTATACCTTTGGCACGAGCATAGTTATTTAATGTTCTTGTAAGAGCAGTTTTGAAACCTGCGACATGAAAACCACCTTCTGGGTTATTGATATTATTTGCAAAGGCATATAGTGATTCAGTGAATTCATCTGTATATTGTAAAGCAATTTCGACATTGATATCACCTTCAGCTTTTTCAGTATAGAAAACATTTTTATTTTTTGGTTCACGATTTTTGTTGATATGTTTGATATAACTCGCGATACCACCTTCAAAATAAAATTTGTATTTATTACCAACATAAGGAACTGCTGTTTTGTCTTTTGCTTTTTCTTCAATAGTTCTTTCATCACTAATAAGAAGAGTAATTCCTTTGGTAAGGTAAGCCTGTTGGCGTAAATGATCTATAATATATTTCCATTCGTATTCTGTAGTTTCAAATATAGTAGGATCAGCTTGGAAAGCGATAGTTGTCCCCGTTTTTTTTGTGGTACCAATAGCTTTTACTTTATTTTTTGGCACACCTATTTCATAATCTTGTTCCCAGATTTTGCCACCAAGATGGACTGTGGCTTTCAAGTGTGTTGACAAAGCATTGACGACAGAGACACCTACACCATGCAAACCACCGGAGACTTTGTAGCCACCACCTTCTTCACCAAATTTACCACCAGCATGAAGAGTAGAAAGTACTAATTGTAATGCACTTACTTTTTTTACAGGATGCATATCGACAGGGATACCACGACCATTGTCAGTGACCTCTACCCAAGAGTTTGGTAACAATTTGATAGTAATAGTGTCACAATATCCCGCCATGGCTTCATCAATTGAGTTGTCTACGACTTCCCAAATAAGATGGTGAAGACCTTGGGCACCGGTAGAGCCGATGTACATACCTGGTCTTTTACGAACAGCTTGTAAACCTTCTAAAACTTGAATATTTTTGGCACTATAAGATGATTTTTGAGTACTTTTTACCATAAAAAACACGGATTTTTATCCGCCTTGGGCGGGACACTGATTTATGAATGACTACACAGATTATATTTGTGTATTTTAATATAGTTTATTACGGGGTAAATTGTAACATATTTGGTGTTATGAGTAAAGAGGAGAAAGCTTGAATTAAAATGCTTTATACATTATTTATAAATTATAATTTGTTTTGATATTTGAGTTTTTAGTTTTGTAATTAGTTATTCAATTATCAAGTAGTTAAACTAAAATATAAAATGTGGTATAATGTTTGTGTATTAATGAATATTAAAATGTCTGTTATGAAAAAAGAAAAATATGAAGGTTATATTGATACTTCTGGTGATTTTTCTAATGCAAGTTTGAAAAGGGCTGAATTTTTTTTGAAGCATAAAATTTTATTTCGTAATATTATAACAGGAATATTGATTGCTTGGTGTATTTTTTCTATTCTTTTTTCTTTATTTTTTATTGGTAAATATTTTATTTTTGATTATGAAAGAGATAGATTGAATTCTATACAAATGGTGAATGTGGGGGTTTCCAAAGCTGTGATTCAAAGAAATCAACCACAACAAATTGGTGTTGGTCAAGGTCAAGTCTTTCAAAGTAGTAAAGATAAATATGATTTTGGTGTAGAAATATCCAATCCAAATGAGGCTTGGATTGCTAGTGTAGATTATCATGTTGTATATAGTGGAGGACAAACTGAAAATAAAAATGAAATATTTTTGCCAGGTGAAAAAAGATATTTAGTAGAATTTGGTATTTCTTCATCTGGAGAAAATAGACCAACAGGGTTGGAATTAAAAATTGACAATGTATCTTGGAATAGAGTAGATGCTCATGATTTCCCGAATCCTATTGATTATATTGCACAAAGAAAAAGTTTTTCTTTGGAAAATATTAATTTTGAAGCTTTTGGTGGAAATGATATCTTTATTGGAAAATTGTTAAGCTTTGATTTGATAAACAATACTTTATTTGGCTACAAAGAGGCAAGATTTGTAATAGTTTTGCGTAACTATGGTAATGTTGTCGGCTTTATGCCATTATATATAAGTGACTTTAGTGCACTATCTACACAAAATATTAAATTTTCTCTTTTTAATAATAATCTTAGTGTAGATGAGGTCGAAGTACAGCCTGTCCTAAATGTCTTTGATGATAATATATACATGTCACTTTAGTTTTTATTATGTTACGTTTTCTAAAAGTAAGTTGGAGAAATTTTGACTGGATTTTGTTTTTCTCTTCTTTCATTTTGTCTTTAGTCGGGTTGTCTACTATTTATAGTGTAGATCTTTCTCGTGGAGATATTTTGAATTTTACTAGTCGTCAGGTGATAGCTTTGGTTTTGGCTATCCTTGTTTTTTTTATTAGTTCTTTTTTGCATGTTACTTTTTATGAGTCGGCAGCACGTCCGGTATATTTTTTGGCAATTGTTTTGTTGATAGCCGTTTTATTTTTAGGGGTCACTATTAGAGGTACCACTGGTTGGTTTCGTTTTTTTGGCTTTTCTTTTCAGCCTGCTGAATTTGCTAAAGTAGCTCTTGTGATTTTGTTAGCCTGGCGTATCGAGAGGCAGGCAAGAAGATTTGATAAGTGGCAGTTTGTTTTAGTGATGTTTACTTTGACTTTGGTTTTGGTGGGGCTTATTCTTCTGCAACCGGACTTAGGTTCGGCTTCTATTCTCTTGGCTGTTTGTTTTGGCTTATTAGTATTAGTCGGAACTAAGAAAAAATATATTTTTGGTATTATTACCATGGCTATTTTGGCAGGTGTTGTCGGTTGGTTTTTTATTTTTCAAGATTATCAAAAAGATCGTATCATGACTTTTATAGATCCTACACTCGATCCTCTTGGTTCTGGATATAATGTGACACAGTCTATTATTGCTGTAGGATCTGGGCAGTTTTTGGGTCGAGGACTCGGCTTTGGTTCTCAGAGTCAGCTACACTTCTTACCAGAAGCTCAGACTGATTTCATTGTTTCTGTGATAGGGGAGGAACTTGGGTTTGTTGGATTTTTTATTGTTTTGGCTCTTTATTTCATTCTTTTGTGGCGTCTAGTCAATATGGCTTACAACGCTAGGAATGATTTTGCAAGCTTTCTTCCTTTGGGGGTTAGTTTGGTGTTTTTTTCGCATATTGTAGTCAATATTGGAGCTGCTGTGGGGCTTTTGCCGGTAACTGGTGTGACATTGCCTTTTCTTAGTTATGGAGGTTCTTCTCTGATTATCAATTTTTTACTTTTGGGAATAGCAGAGAGTGCTGCACGTTCTTCCTAAACTGTGATATACTATAAAAAATCCTATAAATTATTATTTACAGGGTAGGACTTGACTAATTTTAGCTTTTTTGTTATATTTCTTTCGCTTTTATATGACTGAAAAATCAGAACTTTCACAAATTATCGAACCATTACGTTCTCAGTTTATGATAATGAAGGAATGTTTGGTGTGTAAAAGCAAACTTACTGACAAAAATATAAAAATTGTTTCAGAAGAAAATAGTTCTTATATGTTCCATTTGCAGTGTCACAAGTGTGATAATGCCTTGGTTTTGCTAGCTTCTATCAATGAGATAGGTGTGGGAATTGTCGGTATGATGAGCGATCTGACTTTTGAAGATGCTAAAAAAATGCATAAAAAAGAAGTCATTGATGAAGATTTTTTACTGGATGCTTATCAAACTTTATATAAAATATCATTTAATAAATATTTAAATTTAAAATAGCTGTATATGTCATTTTCAATAAAAGCTCAAAAAAGAACAGAAAAATTAGATGTCGTTCGTGCGCAAGGTATGGTACCTGGTGTTGTTTATGGACCTGATCGTGAACCAACTTCTGTAAGTGTGAAAGCCACAGAATTACAAAAAATGTATAATGAAGCAGGTGAATCTACTTTGATTGATTTCTCTGTAGAGGGTGAAGAAACCGTAAAAGTTCTTATTCAAGATTTACAGTTTGCTCCTGTAAAAGGAAATATTGTACATGTGGATTTTCGTCAAATTCAAATGGGTATTGAAATGGAAGCTACTGTCGAGTTGGAATTTGTAGGAGTTGCTCCTGCTGTGAAAGAAATGGGTGGTACACTTTCTACAACAAAAGATTCTTTGGATATCAAATGTTTACCAAAAGATTTGGTAAGTTCTATTCAAATAGATTTGTCTGTTCTTAAAACTTTTGATGACGCAATACACGTCAAAGATTTACAAATGCCAGCAGGTTTGACTTCTACAGAAGATGCTGATATGTTGATCGCCAAAGTACAAGCTCCACTTTCTGAGGAAGAACTTAATGCGATGGAAGAAGGAGATAGTAAGACTGTTGAAGATATTGAAGTAGAAGAAAAAGGTAAGAAAGAAGAAGACGAAGCTAAAGAAGGTGATAAAAAAGAATAAGTTCTTTATAGATAAAAAAGACTCTCTAGAAATAGGGAGTCTTTTGTTTTATAAAAAAGGTCTTTCATGCTTTTGTAGAATGTGTTAAAATAATAAACAGCTTATTTAACTTTAAAATTATGATTTATAAAAAATATAAAGCTGGTACTCTTAATACTAAAATAGTTTATGTTTTAGCATTTATTATTTTTATTGCAGGTTTATTGTTGTTGGCAGTTTTCGCTTATAGCTATTTTAGTAAAAAAGCCAATGTAAATAATTTAACAGAAATAGAATCAAAAGGTGATAATACATTGATAGAAAAAAAATGTGAATTTACCAGATTACTTGATGGGGTTTGTGTAGAGAGTCAAGAAGAAGTAAACCCTGAGTTGGTAGCTGTCATGATAGAAAATCATGTGGATGCACGTCCTCAGTCTGGTTTGGCAAAAGCTTCTGTTGTTTATGAAGCACCTGTCGAAGCCAATTACTCTCGTTTTATGGCAATCTTCCCAAAAGATGTAGATATCGCAAAAGTTGGACCTGTACGTAGTGCTAGACCTTATTATTTAGATTGGCTTCGTGAGTATGGTAAAGATATATTGTATATGCACGTGGGTGGTTCTCCTGCTGCGTTGTCTATTATTTCAAAGGATAGTAGAATCTTTGATTTCAATGAATTTTCTAAAGGTCCTTATTTTTGGAGGAGTACTGATAGATATGCTCCACACAATGTATATACTTCTAGTAAAAACTGGCAAAAAGCTTGGGACAAATTTGGTACCAAAGAAAATACAGATTTCAAATCTTGGAATTTCAGAGATATTGATAATTGTATAGATACTGGGGAAGAATGTATTACCGAGATTAGTATAGATTTTTTACCACCAAGTTATGCCGCAACTTGGGAATATAGTACTAGTACTAGAAAGTATGTTCGTTATCAGATAGAGGGTAGACATTTTGACAAAGATGGAGCTGCGATTGAAGCTGATACTATCATCATTCAAAAAGTTCATAGTAAAGTACTTGATGATGTAGGACGTCTGCAAATTGATACTATTGGTAGTGGTGATGCTATTATTTTTCAAAATGGTATCAAGATAGAAGGGGAGTGGAGAAAAGATTCTACTACTGGCAGAACTGAATGGTACAATTTTGATGGACCAGATGGTCAG
Organism: Candidatus Magasanikbacteria bacterium CG_4_10_14_0_2_um_filter_33_14; assembly: GCA_002793035.1. Classification (GTDB taxonomy): domain Bacteria; phylum Patescibacteriota; class Patescibacteriia; order Magasanikbacterales; family UBA922; genus UBA1557. Next base: position 2,869 of record PFPL01000064.1, on the reverse strand, counting down.
CCAATACCACTCAAACGTGGAAAAATTTGGATTGAAGTTGTAAATGAGAGAGGTAGTGTGGAATGGGAATGATATGAGGAATGATTCTGATATGCGGATAATACGGATTTACGGATGTGAAATAATGAATTGAGATAAGATAGAGATACAATTGAGATAATTTTAAAAATAAAAAAACTGAGTTTATACCTCAGTTTTTTGTTACGTGTTACGTGATGCGAGTTACGTGATTATTACCAATCTATCCAATCCTGCCAAGTCTTTTTTGATTTCAATATTTGCTTCTGGTAAGTATTTTTTTATCATTATTTTTATTTTGTCAGTTTGAGTAGGATCGATTTCAAACATAGTCAAAAGTCTAAAGTCTAAAGTCAAAAGTAATTGTTTTATTTGCTTTAAGAGTTCCTCGTAGAGTGCAAGACCTTCATTGTCAGCGACGAGAGCGAGTTTTGGTTCTTTTTGAATTGAAGGTTCTTGTTTGAATTGTTGTTCGGTGATGTAAGGGAGGTTGGCAGTTATAATAATTTCAGTGTTCTCAGTTCTTAGTTCAGAGAGTTGGAATATTGGTTCAAGTAAATTGCCATGTAAAAATTCAATTTCAACATTGTGTTTTTTTGCATTCTTTTTTGCAACACATAAAGCTTTTTTTGAAATATCAATTGCTATTGTTTCCATTTTAAAATTCGGATTTGCGGATAATACGGATTTGCGGATGGCTATTGGTATACATCCTGTACCAGTCCCAACATCAATTAATAATATATTTTTGTTTTCTGTTCCTTGTTCATTGATTTCTGCAATAGCTGTTGCCACCATCAACTCAGTATCTGGTCTTGGTACTAAGACATTTTTATTAACAAAAAAATCTAAACCAAAGAATTCTTTGTGTCTTATCAGATAAGCAATAGGAATATTTTTTTGTCTTTGTCTGAGCAGACTCTCAAATTTTATTTTTTGCCAAAAACTTATTTCAAAATCAGGATTAGCAAACAAAAACTCACGGGATTTTTTTATCACGTGAGATAATAAGATTTCCTTGTCTAAAAGTGAAATTTTTTTATTGTTTGTTAACAATTTTTTGACAGTAATTTTCATATTGTAATTTTGAATTTTAAATTTAGAATTTCGAAACAGTTTTTTAATTTATAAATTTTGGAATTGTTTTGAAATTTAAAATTGCTAAATTCTAAAATTTTATTTGTCTTGCTCAGCATAATCAGCTGACATCATTTTTTCAGTTATCTCTCCCAAATCACCATCCAATATTTTGGCGATATTGTTCCAACTTTCTTTTATTCTGTGATCGGTAATTCTATCTTGAGGATAATTGTAAGTACGTATTTTTTCACTGCGGTCGCCAGTTCCAATTTGGCTTTTGCGCTTGGCAGAAGCTTCGGCTTCACGTTTGAGACGTTCAACTTCATAAAGACGGGCACGAAGTACAACCATCGCTTTTATTCTATTTTGTATTTGTGATTTTTCATCCTGACATTGTACAATAGTACCTGTTGGTAAATGGACTATACGCACAGCACTGTAAGTAGTATTGACACTTTGACCACCGTTTCCACCTGCACAATAAGTATCAATACGAAGATCAGAATCTTTTATCTCAAATTCTTTTTCTTCGACTTCGGGCATAACCACAACACTAGCAGTAGAAGTATGAATACGTCCTGATTTTTCTGTTTCAGGAATTCTTTGTACACGATGTACTCCCATTTCATATTTCATTTCTTTGTAAACATTTTTTCCAGATATAGAAAAAATAACTTCTTTGAAACCACCAATACCGATTTGGTTGGAATCAATCAGAGTTGTTTTCCATCCTTTACTATCAGCATATTTCATATACATACGCATGAGTACTCCAGCAAAGAGAGCTGCTTCGTCGCCACCAGCTCCAGCGCGGACTTCGACAATGACATTTTTCTTATCCATTGGATCTGTTTCTCTAGTCATGTCAGATAGTTCTTCCTCTAATTTTTCTTTTTTTGTTTTTATATCTTCCAAATCTAGTTGTGCCATTTCGACAAAATCAGCATCTTCATTCGCTACTATTATTTCTTCATTGGCTTTTAAGTTGCTTTCCAATTTTTCTAATTCTTCAATTTTTGCAACAACTGGTTTCAATTCATCATAATCTTGGGCCGCACTTTTCAATTTATTTTGGTCAGCAATAATAGCAGGGTCTTGCAGATCCTTTTCTAGTTTATCGTATTTGGTTTTGAGGTCAGTGTATTTTTGTAACATATGTTTAAAGGCTTGAAATGCTTAAAAAGCTTAAAAGGCCAGAAAGGCCGTGACCCAAAATTGCCTTTCAAGCCTTTTTGGCTTTTCAGGCCTTTTGAGCCTTGTACAAAAAAACAGGCCAAAGTAGGACCCGTTTTTGTATTTTTTCAAATCTATTTTTCAGTTGTTTCTTTTTTTGCAGCACGAGCAGCACTTTTTGCTTTTTTACCCTTACGAGTATCAGCAGCAGCCGCTTGTTTTTCCATTTTTTCTTTGAATTTTTCTACACGACGAGCTGTGTCGACTAGAACTTGTTTACCTGTAAAAAATGGATGAGAAGCAGATGAAATTTCCATGTTTATTTCAAAATACTTAACACCGTCTACTTCACGAGTTTTATCAGATTTCAAAGTAGAAGTAGTAAAAAATTCAGCACCACAAGAAGTGTCTACAAAAACGACTGGGTTTACTGATGGATGAATGTCTTTTTTCATAAATTTATAAAGGCTTACGAGGCTTACAAGGCCTACAAGGCTCACAAAGCTTTCGTTTATTTATTGCGAGTGGATTATAGCAAGATGTTTATTTTTTGTCAAGTCTCTGCTATCCACTGTTGACTATCTTAAAAAAGTGGTTT
>PFPL01000061.1 GCA_002793035.1 Candidatus Magasanikbacteria bacterium CG_4_10_14_0_2_um_filter_33_14 | reverse complement strand
TTCTAGGGATTTCCTGGATTCATGGCCAGAAAATGGTTGAATAAGTGCGTCATCAACACCTTGTTTTTTAAGCCATGTAAAGAGAAAATGACGCAACTTATGTGGAGAAATGGAATGCGTTATTCCAGCTGCTTTTGTATATTTTGAAAGCATTTTTCTGATGCCACGATCTGAATAGCCCCTTTTATGATCCGACTCAAAAAGAAAGACGGAACCATTTTTCGTCATTCCATCAATATGATAACCCAACACATCTTTAAAACTTTCTGGAAATGGCACCAAACGATCTTTTTTTCCTTTACCTTGATTAATGCGAATTTGACACCTGGCCATGTCAATATCTTCAAGTTTAATAGCAACGAGTTCGCTCACACGGGCTCCTGTATACATCAATGTTTTGATAATTAAAACATCTTTCATATTTTTAGAATTCCATACAGCTGCATAAAATTCTTTTACTTCCGATTCTGTTGGCACATACGGTAGTTTTTTTTCTTTTTGTACAGCCGATATTTCTAGTTCACGTCTTAAATGACGAAATAATTCGCGCATATAATTATAATCTGGATTTTCTTTATGCAGCAACTTGGCGAACTGTTTTGCTTTTTCTCGAACGGGGGTGCGTGTTTTTGTCATAATGATTCTCATTTGCTATAGATTTAAAAGGTATACGGGTATTCATATCCATCATAAAAGATCCATAGGGTGTTATATGAAAATGAATGAGTGGTGATAAAGCCCTTAGGTCTTCTTTTGTAAAATTAAGGTCATGGGTTTGTAACATTTCTTGGATCATCAACGTATTAATATAAACCATACAAGCCTGAAGAAGGTGAAGACTTAAAAGCCCAATTTCTTGAAGGTCTGTATTATTTGTTGATATTTCACCTTGTTTACCGTAAAAAATGAATCCCATAATGCTATTAACGCGCTCAACGGTGTTCAAGGATTCATGAATTTCAATACGTAATTGCTCCTCTTTTAAATATCGGCATAAAAAAATGGTACGAGCAGCCTTACCAATTTCTAAAAGAGCCAGGAAAACCGGATGATCTTTATTGTCATAGGATAATCTTTTTAAAAGCACAGAAGGGTCTACGCATTTGTTTTTTAAAGCCGCTACATATTGAATAATATCTGAATAGTATTTTTTAATTTTGGACCAATTAATTGTGTCGGACGCTATAATATCATTTAAATTTTCATAGCTTTCTTTTTTTGAAGGACTATAAAGTTTTTGGCGACTAATATTTTTAAGGCGTGGCAAAAGGTTAAAGCCCAACAAGTGGCTAAAGGCAAAACCTACAGTACTTTGGCCATGTGTATCTGTATAAAGTTTATCCATTTCCATGATAGTATCATGCTCTAATACCCCCTTCATCATTGATCCAACTTCTGAAGATGAACAGGTTTTAAGCTGGCTGTAAACAACGAGTGACTTTCTATCAACATGCCAATAGACCATCACACCTTTCCCTCCATAGCGAACATGCCATTCACTGAGAAGATTTTGATCCCATACGCTTATCTTTTTAGAATCACAAGAACAGCCTGTTGAAGCTTTTCCCCATATTTTTGGATCTCTAATTTTAATGGTCGCATTAACAATGTCAGTGATGGATGCTCTTATATTCTGTTTATCAATATACCTTAATTTGATATAGTGCAGATCAGATACAGTGTCATTCACCTGCCCCGATGCAATACGTTTAAGACCAGTGTTTGTGCCAAGTCCATACAAACATAAAAGTTTTCGTCGTTTTAGCTCATCAACTTTAATTCGCTCGCTGGACGATACACTTTTAAGATGTTTAGTAAAATTAATGTGAAGATCCGTTTCCTTCATGATATCCATTAAAGAAGTAGATCCCCAATGCTCCGATATCTTTTTTTGTAGAGTGGCAAGATTTGATGGTTCTTGTTGTGGTGTGTAAGGTGATAATTTTATAGAACCTTTATTTTTACGTTTTTCAATTTTTACTTTTTCATTATGTAATATAGTATCATTGAGTTCTTTTAAGCTGTTGTTCAGTTCCGTTTCTAAATTATTCACAAAATCTATTTCATTTTTTGGCAGATTTAAAAGATCAAAATAATGGGCTCTATTTTCATTGAAATCATCAGGTAAATCACTTTTAGGATCTCTGTAACGATAGCTATTATCAATGTAAATATTTTTAACAGTAAGTTCTTTGGACAACCGTTCAAAGATGGCTAGTTCATAAGCGTTTTCATTAATTTTTATGACTTCATCTTCTTGCTCAACTTCAATAAAGGATAACCACTGGGAATTAAAAAGATGTTCAAATGGAATCGACTTATTTTTAATATCAGTTGGTTTTTTAGCCCATTCTAAAGCTTTTAAAACATCACTGTATTTTTCTTGATCTGTATTAAATGGCAAAATATTAAGGATCGACCATATCATATTCCTGTTGCCATATTTAAAAAGTGACAGTGCCTTTGATGTTACCGCTTTTTTGAACCATCTATCTCCTCTATGTTGTAAATCTAAAAAAAGTTCCTGTAAAAGTGTCTCTGGCACTTCCTTATAAATGCGATCCTTAATTGTACTTAAAGGGTTATGAAGTGATGCAACGACAAGGCGTAAAAGTATGTCAAATTTGCCGTCCACTCGCTTGACCTCAGATAAAATATACTTATCAACATGCCTTTCTGCTTTTTTATAAAGGTTATTGATAAGTTTAATTACTAAATCTGCAAGAGTATCTAATATTTCCTGTCTTTTAATAATACAAAATGATGCAAGCATGGCATAACGTTGAGCTTTTGAATGTGCCCTTATGTGACTTGGTGATTCAACGAGGATTCTGTCACAATATTTTTGTAATAATTTTTCACTCCCTATTTCTTTTGTAATATCAGGAATACCAAAGGATTGTAAAAATTTGTATTTTTCTATTTCATGCAGGATGGAAGCCTTATTAAGATAAGCCTTATTATTTTTAAAATCAAAAAATTTGATTGTGGCTAATTCTTGTGTTTCTTCTGTTAACAATTTATCTAATAAGCATTTAGTTTCATGTGATAATGATTGTGCTATTTGATTAAAAAGATCAGCCTCAAAATCTGCATAAGATGATTTTAGCAACCTTGTTTGTTGAGATCCTGATAGAGGCACGATTTTGAAGTGTTCAAAATAGACTAAACACGCTTCTTCTATTTGCTCCCAGTTCATACCTTTAGGAAAAATAAAGTGTTTCATATGGGCGCTCAAATGATCTTTATCAGCTTGTTCAATAACACGATACCCAAAAAGCTGACGAACTTCACCTCTAAAACGTTCAATAGTTCTACTTTCCCACTTAATACATATTTTTTTAGTAATATTCAGTTGTGATTTTATGCTAATTAAGATCTCTTCCAAGAGAGTGTCATCTTTATTTGGAAATTTTTTATAGTGCTTAAATGCCTTAAACAAAATTGCATATGCAATTTGATTTGATTCTTTTTTCTTTGTTTTAATTTCATGAAGTTCGTCTTCTGTTAGGATGAAGTCTTTTAAATTAAAGTCAGTCAAATTTCAGGTTCCTAGAAAGGGTAGTGTCGGTACTGAAATTGACAATATCACCTTAACTTTTAAAATTCAATCCATAAAAAGCATGAAATTGAACGACTAAAAA
>PFPL01000049.1 GCA_002793035.1 Candidatus Magasanikbacteria bacterium CG_4_10_14_0_2_um_filter_33_14 | reverse complement strand
TGTAAGCGATGTAGATAATGAAGGATTCACTATACATATCGTACCTATCGCTAGCCAAGATACACTTATCAATTGGCATGCTTTTGCTCAATTAGATGATTTGGCAAATATTTCGATGTCTTCTTCTACAAATAGTAATGATGAGAGTAGTATTTTTAGTGACAGTCTGGCTGATTTGGCTAATAATTATTTACAAATAAATAATTTGACTGATGAAGATATTCAAAATGCTGAAGATAACGATACTAATTTAAGCACTGTTGATGAAGAAGTTATTTCAGATATAGTGACAACTACAGAAGATAATTTAAACGAAGAAGTCGTTGAAAATATTATCACAGATGAAAGTTTGTTAGAAGAAACCAGTACTACTACACCTGCAGAAGAAGTCTTGGTAGTAGAGGAAACAATAGTCAATGATACTACAACTTCAACTATGTCTAATTAATTTATCTATGGAAATAAGAGAAAAAAAAAGTCTAGTCCCTCAAACATTATTACAAAATACTAAAATCAAGGATTTTATTTTGATTTTATTTATTTTAATTTTTTTTATAACAACTTTATTTTTTTATTTTAGTTATCACAAAGTAAAAAAGGATTTGTATATTTTGACAGACCCACAAGCTCAAGAGACTATCAACAAAGTAGAAGCTGAAAAGCTTATAACCGAAATTTCTGAATTTATGACTCTTCCGGAGGAAACTCCAGTTGTTGGTACTATCAAAGATGTTGATAATCTTGTAAAAACACAAAAGTTTTTTGTTGGCTCACAAAACGGAGATAAGATTCTTATTTACAAAGATAAGGCTGTTATTTATAGACCAGAGACTAAAAAAATAATTAATGTTGGACCTGTTTATATAGAAGCAAACAATGAGACTGTCGAAGATATTTCCACCTCTACGACTAGTGATGTGGATGGAGATAGCGAGGTTTTAAATGAAATGGAAGAAGTAAGTGTTGAGGTTCGTAATGGTAGTGGTGTGACAGGGGCTGCTTCAAATTTGGGAACAGAAATAGAGAGTATAGAAGGTTATATTTTAAATAAAGTAGGGGATGCTGTTACCACTACTTATAGTGGAACTTGGTTAGTCAATCTTACTGGTAAAAATATAGATAGTTTAAGTAGTAAAATAGAAGATGTTCAAGTTATCGATAAATTGCCAGAAGGTGAGGAAAATAGTCTAGCTGATGTGGTAATAATAATAGGTTCAAATTAGTAGGTTAAATAATAACTTAAAATAAAAAGACAAACTTATATCAAGTTTGTTTTTTTTATAAATCTTTATTTTATGTTATAATAAAAACACTTTTAAATATTTTATGCAAACAAAAATTTCTGATAAAAAAATTTTTCCAAAAGCGATTAGTTTCAAAAAATTAATTGGTCCGAGTTTTATTATTTTGGCTTTAGGACTTGGTTCTGGAGAAGTAATACTTTGGCCTTATATGGTCTCTAATTATGGTCTAGGGATTGTCTGGGGTGCTATTTTGGGAATTAGTTTTCAGTATTTTATAAACATGGAGATAGAACGCTATGCTTTGGTAAAAGGTGAGAGCGTATTTGTGGGATTAAACAAATTATGGCGAGGGGCTGCTTACTGGTTTATTTTTTCAACATTTATTGGTTTTGGTTTGCCTGGTATTGTCGCTGCTGCAGCTCAGTTGATTGCTCATGTATTTGGAATCGCTAATTTCAAATGGTTGGCAATTGCGTTACTTCTTTTTGTTGGTCTTATATTGAGTTTGGGTAAGACAGTCTATGGTATGATGGAAAAAGTGACAAAGACGGTTATATTGCTAGGAGTTCCTTTTATTTTTATTTTAGCTCTTATTTTGGCGACAAAAACTGACTGGTTTTTGCTCTTACAAGGTTTGGGTGGAAAAGGTGATGGTTACAATTTTTTACCAAGTGGAATTAGTTTTGTGACTTTTTTAGCAGCATTTGCTTATGCAGGAGCTGGTGGTAATCTAAATTTGACCCAATCAATTTATATCAAAGAAAAAGGTTATGGAATGGGTAAATATGCTCAAAAAATATCTGGTCTTTTTGCTAACAAAAAAGGTATTCATCAAGAAATAAAATTGGAAGGTGAAGAATGTGATGTAAATCATGAAAACGTAGTAAGGTTCAAAGCTTGGTGGAAGAAAATTAGTTTAGAGCATTTACTTGTTTTTTGGTTTGTCGGAAGTCTATCTATGCTTTTCCTCATGATTTTGTCCTTTAGCACTGTCTATGGTTTGGATAATAGTGAGGGAATTAGCTTCGTTATCAATCAGGGTATTGTAATTAGTAAAACTTTGTTTCCTTGGGTAGGTTCATTATTTATGTTTGTACTTGGTATCATGCTTTTTCAGACTCAGCTTGGTGTGATGGATTCTACTTCTCGCATTATGGCTGAGAATTTTGCTCTCAAAAAACAAGAAAAGACAAAAAGTAAAAAGATTAATTTATCAAAAATTTATTTTACTTTTCTTTGGTCTCAGATTGCTTTTGGTATAGTACTTTTTCTTTTCAATTTTTATGAACCAAAGCAGTTGATAATTTTGGGGGCTGTCATCAATGCTGTGGCTATGTTTGTCCATATTGGTTTAGTATCTTGGCTCAATAATAAACATTTACCAAGTGTGTTTAGACCTAATTTGTTGAGGAAAATAATTATTGGAATAATTTTTATATTTTTTGGATTTTTTAGTTCTTTTGTTGTTTTTAGCAACTTTTTTGGCTAAGATTTGCTTTTTTATGTTCTCTGTGATATATTGGTTTTGCTTTTAATTATATATTTATATGGGATTTTTTGCTTATTTGTTAGGGACCGATTCAAAGAGTCCTGGTGCTCATGATATCGCAAAATATAGACATATTACACGTAACAAAATTTATCAAATTTTGCATTCTATCAGAATAAGTAGTTTGACAAAAGAAAAAGAAAAAATTATAGAAGATGAAATTACCAAACATCTGTTAAGTAATAGTACTATATCTTTAAAAGTAATTAGGCGTGTTTTGAGTGATTTAGTTAGAGAAAAAAGTATAAATAATATAGATAAAAAATATATTTATCAAGCTTTTGAAGAATATTTTTTTAACAATAAAGAAAATAATTAGTAGTTATGAAAAGAATAATAATTTTGATGGGGGTGCCTGGAAGTGGTAAAGGAACACAAGCTAGAAAATTAGTTCAAAAATTTGATTTTGCACATATTTCAACTGGAGATTTGCTCCGTGCTTTAGATGCTGATCCAAATGGTGACAAAGATGACAAAGCCAAATTGGCTGAAATGAAAGCAGGTAAGCTAGTATCTGATGATCTTATCTATAAATTAGCTTTTACTGAAATAAAAAAGAATCTTGATGCTGGTAAAAATGTAATTTTGGATGGAGCTATTCGTACCGTAGAACAAGCCAAGAAGTATGAAGATTTTTTTTCTTCAATTGGCATGTCTGAAGAAGTAATCGTAATAGAAATAAGTCTGTCAGATGAAACAAGTTATAATCGTCTTACTAAGCGTAAAGTGTGTCCTACTTGTGGCTTCATCTTGCCATACTCACCAGAAAATGAGATGAAGACAGATTGTCCAGAATGTAGTGAAAAACTCATTATACGTAGTGATGACAATCCAGAAACTATCCAAAAAAGAATCAAAGAACAAGGCAATGTGGCTCTACAACCAATATTGGAATACTATCGTGAAAAAGGGGAATTGTTTAGTGTTGATGGAGAAAGAGATATCGAGACGGTTGACGTCAAAGTTGTGAAATTACTTTCATAGTTTATTTACAAATAAATATAGGTTATAGAATTAATATTTTTATATATTTATTTTTGGAATTTGGATTTAGTAATTT
>PFPL01000033.1 GCA_002793035.1 Candidatus Magasanikbacteria bacterium CG_4_10_14_0_2_um_filter_33_14 | reverse complement strand
ATCTAGAAGTACCAGGGATAAGCGCCAAGGCTTGAGCACAAGCGATAAAAAAGTTGTTTTTCCAAGAAATATTTTCCAGAGTTTTCAAGCTCTGTTGTCTTTTGCTAAATCTATCTGCTACAAACAAGACAACACCCCAGAAAATAAGGTTGAAAGCCATGAAAGACGATGAGCGAAAAGTATTTTCAATCAAATCAGAAAAGAAGAAGCCGACAAGTCCAGCAGGAATAATACTAAAGGCAATCAGCCAAGCTAATCTCTTGTTAGATTTCACTTCCACCGAAACATCTTTTCGATAATTGAAAAAAGCTAAGAACAACTTCCACAATTTTTTGCGAAAATAAAATACTACAGCAAACAATGTACCGAAGTGAAGCATTATATCAAAAGCAATATCATGTTCTCCCCAAGAAAAAAAACGAGGTAAAAAGATTAAATGAGCAGAAGAAGATACTGGTAAAAATTCGGTAAGTCCTTGGATAATACCCAAAACAATAGATTGAAGAAAAGTCATAAAGTGTTAAAAATTAGCTATTTATATTATAACAGATTTTTGAAAAAAATGGTATTTTTTTACTTGCAAATTGTGGGTGGTGTGGTATTATTAAAGCAATAAATTCATAAATATATTATGAATGGAAATTTATACAAAAATAATAGTATAATTTAGCAATTATTTTAAGGAGTTGGTGTAGTGAGTTTTAGACGATATATTTCCAAATCTCTTTTTAAGAATAAGGAACGAATGAAAAATTTTTATTTTAAAAACATTCTCTTCAATATCACCACAAAAACAATTTATTTACATTAAATAAAAGATTATATTTTACACATGCAACAAATTGACTGGAATACATTTGGACTTAAAGGAGAAAGTAAACAAAAATCGTTTGAAGATCTTTGTATGTTTTTGTGTTGCAGAGAATTAAAAATTACAAAAATTGATTCTTATCAAAATCAGCCAGGAATTGAAACAGAACCATTCGAAGCTAATAGCAAAAAATATGGATTTCAAGCGAAGTTTTTTGATAGTAAATTTGATTGGAAACAAGTTAAATCCTCTATTCTTAAGGGGTTAAGGCTTTATCCTGATTTGGATAAAATTTTTGTTTATTCCAATAAAGATAGAACAAAAAATGGTAGTAAAAAAACAAACTATGAAACTGATATAGACAAAGATGCTGAAAAGCAAAAAACAGAAATAGAATATATGACTGACAAGGATATTCTCTTAAAATTATCTCAACCTTCAAATTTAGATTTAGCCCAACTTTATTTTGGAATTGGAGATGAGCTTGGTTTTATAAAGAATAGTGTTAGTCCAAAACTTTTAACTTTTATTCAATCTCAAGAATATCTAGATCTTCCTTGTGTAAATGATAAAAAAGAAAAAGTTACTGTTTCGAATGAAGTTTTAAATAATGAAACGAAAAAAGTATTCCTATTAACAGGGAATCCAGGAACCGGTAAAAGTATTTTTATGCACAAACTTTTAGAGGTTTTTGGGGGGCTAGATAAGAAAAAGGAAGATGAAATGGTTAAAGTTTTGACAGACAATAGTGCTGTGCCTGTTTTAATAAATCTCAAAAATTGCATAAATGATTCATTAGAAAATATTATTAGAGGCAGAAAGAACGACTCTAAAGTTAATAGTCAGGAATTAGGGTTTATTTACCTTTTTGATGGACTTGACGAATTGGATGAGAAAATTGCAGACAATGTTTTATTTCAAATGTTTGAGCTTAGTCAAAAAGCTAACACAAAAATAATTATAATTTCTTGTCGTTCCGGTAATCTCAATAAAATAATGGCAAAAACCTATTTCAACGATATTATTGAGTACCAAATATCAAATTTAGAGGAAAAGTATATAAATGATTACTTTTCAAAAAAAAACGACAAATCCAAGCAAGATAAATTAAAAACACTTAAAAAATATAATCAATCTATTGTTCAGGAAATCGGAGATATATTACTTGTTAAATTATTATGGGATACAATAGAAGAATTGAATGAATCTAGCACTATACTCGATCTTTTAAACAAGAAAATAGATTTACTTTTAGATGATCCAAATCATAGAAAGAATATTGAACATCTTAATTTGTTAAATACAAAGAAAGAGCAGATTTTAAGATTAAATCAAGACATATCATTTGAATTTCACAAGAAGTTTCAATTTCGTTTTTCACAAGATGAACTTCAAAAAATTATTCTTAATAGATTTGATCGTTTAGACTATGAAGCCACAAATTCCATTATTAGCTATCTTGCTGATTTATTCTTTGAAAATTCATATGCTACGAGCTCGGAATTAAAAACATCATATATTTATCAGCATAGAAGATACCAAGAATATTTTTTTACTCAGAAACTCAAAAGTGAATATGAGAAAAATCCCAGCATTATCAGAGAATTAAAAATACTTTCTAATCGTGAGTATCTTGAAAATCTTTTTCGTCCATACCTTAGAAAGGAATACGAGAAAGAAAATAATCTTCCTGGATTAGTTGAATTAAATCTTATAGATGTTTATTTAGGCAAACACAAAGGGTTTGGAGTTGATGATGATTATTACATGAATTCAAGCGAATTCATTCCTGCATTAGTTGCGCAAGATAAAAGTATTTTTAATGAATTGTTTGAAAACGAAAATTTACAAATTAACGAAAAAATATCTATTGATTTTCAAGAATTGGAAAAAAAGTTTGAAAAATGGAACAAAGACAAAAACGATTATCGTTCAAATGATTATTTAAAAAGTGTTTGGGGTAATGGAGTTGCTTCTCTAATAGAGATCGTTGTTTTATTATGGAAATCAGACAATACAGAGATTGCAAAAGAATTCAGACAACAACTACAAAATATCATGAATTTGTATGACCAATACAAATTTAGTGAGAATCTTAAAGAAAATGACCGATTAGAAGATCCATTTTGGAACCAGTTTGAAAACTGGATTTATTATAGATTGGTAATAAAAAATGAAACAGTAAAAGATCTTTTTGATAGTTTAGTTAGAGAAAATTATAAAAATTTTTCTAATAGTAATGACTGGAGCTACAAGGAAGATGGAAAAGAAAAGTTAGTAAAATCATTTTTTCGTGTTTGTTTAAAAGAAAAAAGAAATGATTTTTATAAGCTGATAGATGATTTTGATGAATATGAATTTGTGGCACTTTTAGAAATTTTCAAATCTATTGAATATTTGCCAATTTTTGCACAATCAAAATCCATACATAAAAAAATCAAATCGTTTATCAACGAGTTTTCTCAAGAAATTAACGAAAGAAATGTATTTATTCTTTTTTACAAAAGATATTTTAATATAAAGCTATCAAAAAAGGAGAAGGAAGCCGTAAATCCAGTGTTTGAAAAACTAAAAAATGCGGATCACTTTGACTTAACTCACAACAAGAAAAATAGAGATTTTGCCATTGTTTCATACATACTTGATACATTTTCCTTTGAGAAGTTTTTAAAAAAACAAGATGGACACCCATTTCGTTACTATAATGAGCTTGGATTATATTCTGCATTATTTAATGATTTTATTTCACTATTGAAGGGAGAAAAAGAGATTGAATCAATTGTGAGAGATTATATTCGTTACATCAATTTTTATTTTGAAGGAACATATTATGGAAAATACCTAAAGGTTGATATGTCATTTTTTTGGGCTAATATATTTTCTCTTGAAAAGGATGACGAAAAACTATTACAACTAAAAAAAATATTAATTAAGGAAGAAAATAATATTATTCCGTTTAGTTTTTTCTTGCAACTCAACCGTATTATTCCAAGTAGATTTTCCAAAATAGTAAGTAAAAATGATTTAACATTAATTGAAGATCAATTATCAAATTGGGACGATGATTTTCCTTCTTATGTTGATAGATGTTTTGATCTCAGTATGTTTTTCTCAAAAATTGATCAAGAACTAGCTAAATATTATTTCACAAAAGCAGTTTTAGAAGGAATTTTGAGACATGGTTGGCACAAAGATACAATCGTGAGTTATTTATTGACTGATGCATTTGAAGTGATTTGGAGAAACAACTGGGTGGATAATAAGAAAAAAGAAAGTTATGCGAGAGAAGTTTTTGATCTAACAATGCATGTTGTTCAAATTACTGACGGGGATCATACATGGAGAGGTCCCTATTTGGTGATTGAAATTATTGCAAACACAAATATTGAACTTGCAGAACAATTTAAAAAAGAATTAATTGAGGCTAAGGGTTATCATAATTTTTCAAATCAAGTCATTACATCTATTTTAAAAGCAAAAGTAAAAAATGGAGTAGAAGTAGAAAAAATAGAGGAAGAGATGAGTGAGTATAGAAAAGATTATGGGCATGAAGGTAAACCTAGATCAGATTACTATGAACAGAAATTTATAATTTACCTTGAAATTACAGAATCAAATCTATACACAGAAGAAGAGCAAAAAGAGGCTTTTCAAAAATCATACAAACAAATCGAAGAAATTCAAAAACAACAAATAGATTATTATCTTAGAGATGATGATTTTGGAAATGAAAAACTACGCTTTCAGAAATTATGCAAAAAATACAATAAACTTTTTAATTTAGAATTTGATAAACAAAATACCGATGAGAATTCTTATTTAAAGAAAAAAAGAAATATTTCAGAAGAACAATTTATAAAGGAGGTTAAAGCTTGCAAAACATCAATGCAAATAACGGGTAAATATAAAAAATTAGATAACTATAATAATGGAATTATATTAAAAACTTATAGATCATGGGAAATTCTTATACAGAAAACTTTTGAAATAAATAAAAATCTTAAATTACTTTTAGATTACTTATTGAAAAACAATTTTCCTCACACAGATTTTTGGACAAGCAATTCTAAATATTTTCATTTACCACTTGCAATTGCTCTAAAAGACATAAATACAAGACAAGAAGCATTAAACTATTTATTTAAAAATAGCGGACATGGTGGATTCCAAAATATTATAAAATCATACGAAGTTATAGAAGATAAAAATATGTGTCTTTCTTTATTTGATCGTTATATAAAATTTTGTAGACTAATCGTAAATTAATAAGATGTTTGGACTTCAATCATTCACATCTTTATTTTTTCTTTCATATATTTAAATAACAAAAAATGATAAAAAAAAGATTTTGAACTTAATTCCTACTGGGGGACAAATTGTCTCCTACTTGAAATGATAATCAAGAATGATTCTCCACTAAACATCAAAGACACTTTAAATTAAAACGCCTATGAAAATAACCAAAGCAACAAAAAATGACAAAAAAGAAGCCCTAAAAATAGCTAGTGATCTAAAAGATTGGTTCAATGAAGAAGGATTAAAAAACATGAAGATTGATTTCGAATTGAACAGTGTGGTCGTAGCAAAAGAAGACAAAAAGGTTTTGGGATTCCTATGTTATACATCCTATTGTGGAAAAATGTTATTAATGTGGATGGGTATAAAAAAAGAAAAACAAAGAAAAGGTATCGGACAACAATTGTTGAAGTGGCTAGAAAATGAAAGTAAAAAATTAGGTTTTACCTCAATTGAAGTAGAAACTTTGCCAGATGAAGATGATTATGAGCCTTATAAAAGAACTCGCTCTTTTTATTACAAAAACGGCTTTGAAAGAATACTCTACAAAAAAGCTAGAGTAGAAGGTTGGGATGATCAGATTGTGCTGGAGAAAAAGATTTGAATTATATGAAAGAGCTTGTTTTATAGTTTATGAAAAATAATATAAAAATTGAAATACATTTAGTTTATATCACACTTCACAATATAAACAAAATCGTATAAAATGTTTACATTACTATGACCAATATAAACAAACCAGAAATATGACAAAACCCAATAAAAAAACAAAAAATATTACCATTCGTTCATCAGCAGCAGAGTATCTTTCCTATGTATCGGCTATTGGCGGACAAGAAACTGCGGTCGAACTGCGATATGAAGATGAAAACTTGTGGCTCACACAAAAATTGATAGCTACACTCTACGGAGTAGATGTCAGAACAATAAATGAACATCTCCTGAATATATTTCAAGATAATGAATTAGATAAAGATTCAGTTATCCGGAAATTCCGGATAACTGCTTCAGATGGCAAAAATTACAACGTCCAACACTATAACCTGCATGCGATTACAGCTATAGGTTTTAAGGTAAATAATGAACGGGCTGTTCAGTTTCGCAAATGGGCAGGAGAAATTATCAAAGAATTTACTATCAAGGGATTTGTCATGGATGATGAACGCTTGAAACATGGAGGGACAATACTTACCGAACAATTTTTTGAAGAATTACTCTCCCGTATAAGAGAAATTAGGTTGTCAGAGAGAAAATTTTATCAAAAAATAACCGACATTTATACTACGGCGATTGATTATGATCAGAAAGCCGAAACGACAAAACAATTCTTTGCCATAGTGCAAAATAAACTACATTGGGCTATTCATGGACAAACAGCTGCTGAAGTCATAGTATCACGAGCAAACGCTGAAAAGGACAATATGGGACTTACGAGTTGGACAGATGCTCCAGATGGGAAGATTCAAAAATTTGATGTTTCCGTGGCAAAAAATTATCTCACAGAGACAGAACTTTTTTCTCTTGAACGCATGGTTTCTGCATACTTGGATCTTGCAGAAGATATGGCAACACGTCACATCCCCATGACCATGACAGATTGGGCAGAAAGACTTGATCGATTTATCCAGATGACCGATCGAGAGGTACTTTCCGATGCAGGAAAAGTCACCCGCGAACTTGCAAAAGAATTTGCCGAATCTGAATTTGAAAAGTATCGCATCGTACAAGATCGATTATTTGCAAGTGATTTTGATCGTTTTGTACAACTCGAAAAAAACGTAAAGAAAAAAATTAAACATAATAAACCTAAGAAATAATAAAAAGATGCGAAGAAGAAGAAGGTACTATGTTAATTCTGCCAAAAGATTCAAAATCAGGTTAAATCTTTGTATTACCAGCAAAAGGAACTATTGATATTGAAATGGATTGTATTTTTCCCCTCACCATTTAATAATTGATAATGTCCAAAATGAACATCTAGCAAAATTAATAAAGCTTGCAAAATTGTTGCAGGCAAATGCTGGAAAATAATTTTGCAAAAAAGTTAAAAACAACCTCTCCAAGGTTGTTTTAATTTCAGTGTAATCTTTTTTAAATCTGTGTTCCACCCAAGGCGGACAAGAATCAATATCAAAAAAACAACTTCACCACACTATAAATCGTACCAATGAGCAAAATCAGAAACAAAGGAATCATCGTCAAAAGTATATGATGAAGCTGATACTTACCATTTTTCAAATGCCCCATAGTCTTGGCTCGCCAGTAGATAAGTAAAGCGAGCAACATCTGACTACTAACCACCACACCACCAACTACATCAATCACCGCGATAAATTGTCGAATACCCAGCGCAAACAAGACAAGTGGAACGACAATCGTGATTAAAAAAGATTTTACTTTAGAAAGTTTGTAATCCCACATTAGAGAATCTTTGAGAGCAAGTCCTGTCATCAAAAATCCTGTACCCATAGCCAAAATAGCAAACAGATTACCAAATAGATATATCATTGGTCCGACTTTCTGGCCCAAAGCGATGGTAGCCAGCTCAGAAGTATTGGCACCTGTCACACCAAGCACACCAACTATAAACAAAATGTAAGCCGTGATAACTATAGCACTAGAAATAACAATGGATTTTTTCAAATCTTTGCTTTTGTTTTTTAGTAAGCTATGAGCTTCGGGAATTGCGGTAATACTAGAATAAGCAAAGAGTATGACACCAAAAGGGAAAAAGACATTTTTCAAATCAGTATAAACATAATTTTGATAATCTACATGTGGAGCACTGATCCAAATTATTATTAAAATAATAAATAAAATAGAAATACTCAAAACGAAATCAATAATTTTCACCAATCTCAAACCAACAAATAATAACAAAGAAACAAGAGCAACAAAAATCATGGACCACATAAATTTGGTTCCACCAAAAAGAGCTGACAGTGCCTCCCCTTCTCCAATCAAATAAATCACGAGTACACCAAAAGACATGAGATAAAATAATACTGTCATCAAATATTCTCCTGGTCTACCCAAATATTTTTTGGCAAGACCTACCAACTGCATATTTTCCCCTGTCTCGTCGGCGACTTGTCCAAGCATAAGATTCAAACCCATTACGAGTACCCCAAATAAAACTAAATAAATAATACCAACAAACAAACCAGATTTGGAAACAGCATAAGGCAAACTAAAAATACCAGCACCAAGTGTCGAGGTCACAATCAGAGCAATAGCTTGAAAAAGAGTAATTTCTTTTTTGAAAACGCCATTATGCTGAAGCATCTTTTGTTCTTCTTTATCTTTTCTAAAAAAACCAAACATAGTTTTATTTTTTAACAATTATTTTTTCATTAAATCCTTTACAAAATTTATATAACTATCATCCCCATGCTTCTCCGACATCCAATACCACCACTCTACTCCCCACAGATACGCTCGACTAACACCAATACGCTCTACAAAGTTTACATGCTTTTCTAATCTCTTTAGATCCATAGTCTTCATTTGTTCTTCCAGAGATGTTTCATTTGGTCCTGCATCTGTAAACCAAGGTTCAGCTTGCAATTCAGAGACATACATACTTTCCAAGTGAATACCAAACAATTGTGCTTTATAACGATAAAAGGATGCTGGCAACCAATCATATTTCCAAATAAAACCTTTTGGAGTACGTACTACTCTATAAATTGTGGTACCAAACAAATCTCCTGTTTTGGAAGCTTTCTTCCACCAACTCAATTCACCACTATCTGTCACGATTACCCAATGTGGTGCATCCAAATAATTGACCAACTTTACCTCATCCTCTACTAAATCTTGATGAAAATTTGCACACTCACCAAATTGAAAAGGAATGAAAGGTTCATTTTCTACTTGCCAATATTCCAAAGCAGAATTGTCTTTATATCTTTTTACTGTAGTTTCAATATAATTTTTTAGACTATTTGCATAATCTTTATCCTCCATAGTACTTGCCCAATCGGGTACATAACATTCTGGCCAACGTGGGGCCTTTTGACCTATGACCAAAGTTACTTTCGTACCAGCTTTACGAGCTTCTTCCATCATATAATCTACATGACTAAAATCAAAATTACCTTTTTCTTTTTCGACATAATTCCAAGCGGCAGAAATTCTAATATATTTTGGTTTTAATTCTGTCAACATTTTCTGATAAGTTTCTTTCCAATCCAAACCTAAATATGTTGCATGTCCTTCACTAAATGAAATACCATATTCTACAGGGTATTTCTTAATACTAGACAACCACAAAAAAGCATAAGCAACAATAATTGTCAAAATAATAAACATAAAAATAAATTTGAGAAATTTCATAAAGTTAAAATACAAAAAAGGCCGTTCCCAACACTACCAAACAAATAGCGATAAACTCTACGGTCAATTCTTCTTTGGTAAAATATTCGCTGAAAATCTTTGGAAAAAACTTACTAAAAAATACTATTAAAACAAACATCAAAACATATTGTACACCAATCAAAGCATTTACGACCGTCACACTACCTAGAGCAATAGCATACTGAATACAGACTACCCCCACTACTGCCAAAATTTTGTCGACAATTATCAAAAAAGCTGTATTAGATTTTTTGGTTTGTTTTTTCACAATTTTCTTGGCAAATTTTTTGTGAACCAAAGGGGAAAACAAAGTAAACAGACCTACCACACCAACAAAAGCTTTGGTCCAAACTAGAGTCGACCAAAAAGGATAAATACCATATAGATATTTGGCTAACACATGAGATATTGCAAACAAAAGTCCTGACAAAATTGCCCAAAAGAATCCCATACTAAAAGTTTGCCTTTTTTTTGTTTTTTGAAAAGATAGTAACAAAGCAGAAAAAACCAAAATAATAACTCCAGCTTGACTATAAGGGGTCAGACTTTCTCCCAAAAAAAAGTTAGAGAAAAAATATACAAAAATAGTTACAAAAGCTCCGTTGAAAGGTGAAATATGACTAGTTTCATCTCTTTGCAAAGCTTTGAACAAAGACCAAAGACCAAAACCAAAAGTAATTCCCGAAAGCAAAGCCCAAAGCCAGTCTACTCCAGACAAAAGTTGCCAACCTAAAAATGGCAAAGCAAGCAAAGCTCCAAACATGTAAATAGTAGAATAAAAAGTATAAACAACAGGCTCCCCCAACTTGTCACTAACAATCACTTTGTCCAACAAAAAAACAATCGCGAAACTCACATACCCTAAAATTGCAACAAGAAACCAAAACATACTTTATAAAATATCCAATTAGAAAATCCAAATTTCAAATAAATCATAAACTACAAATATCAAATTTGTAATTTGTTATTTTAATTTTGAAATTTTCATTTTTAATTTAAAAACTTTTACCTTAACAAAAAATATATTTTATACAATTACATAATCAAAACTAAAACAAATGCATATCCTCTATTTCACTCTTTTCACCTTTCAAAACAATTTCTTCTATATGATGAGCCCCATGACGAGGTGCATTTAGAAAACCATTCATAGCAGCCTGGGCCAACCAACCAGAAGCAAGCCAATCTTCAAGCCATTCATTGGTATATCTTTGATCTTCTTGGAGAACACCGGCACCTACTGAAATCAGCCATTTTTTATTGAATTCTTCCTGTGAACCAATCGTTGGAGCGATAATAACTGGCATACCTAGACCAGCATAAAAAGAAAGTTCACTTGGTTTGGTCCACAAAATATCTGTCGTCTGCAATATTTCGTTGAATTGTTTGAAATAATCAAACTTGGATTCTCCTGAATAGATAAGAAAAATATTTTTGTTTATATGACTACTCAAATTCAAATCTTGCAAGATAGCTTGGTAATAACGAAAAACATCATTTTTTACACCAGCCACAAGATTCAATCTTATTTCTCCTTTGATAATTTTATCTCTCAAAGAACTAGCAATTTCAGCTCCCAGTTCACGTTGAGCACCAGCTCCACCCACAGCAAAAGTAATAGTAAGAGGATGATCAGACTTAGCATTTTTACTACAAACTTTTGTTCCCAAAAATTTATCAATCGTATATTTATATTTCGACCTATATCTTCCTTCAGGATCAAGATTGATAATACGATTTGCTAAATTTTTTTTCAAAACATCCAAATCTTTACCACCAATATTTTCTTTTGGTAAAGGAAAGCCTGTAATAGAAATCTTGTGCTCTCTTATACCATAAGACATCAAACGCTCTTTTACTCTTCTATTTGGTACCAGATAATTGATACGACTACGCTTTGGTTCAAGTGGAGCCCAAGCTCTACTAATATCTGTATCTGTACAAATACAATAAATATCTCCCTTATAATCATGCTCTTCCGCAAAAAAAGCTGTTGTAAAAAAAGACGTAATATATGGTAGATGTTCTAATCTATTTAGTTTATCTATCAAATCTTTTCCCCAACCCTTTTTTATCATTTTAAAAATTTGTTTGACTTGTAGGGTAGGCTTGGACAAATCACGATAAGGATAAAAAGGTTCGATTCTTTGTAAATAATCCATGATAGCAAAAATATAATTGCCAATAAGAGGTAAATGTTTCAAACGTGATATTTTTTCATAAATTTTACGGCCACCTTCCCATTTGAATTGATCAGACTTGGTAATACCACCATATTTATTGGCATTGATAATGCCATAAGAATCCATTGTAATACCAGGGACAACTTGTGCCATTTCATGAAGAGGATAAACGGCTCTTTGGTGACCATATCCCATATCCACGGTGACTATATAAGCTTTGTCAAAATTATTTTTTGTAGACATAAAAAAATTATCTCTTAATTAGAGATAATTATATCACATAAACAAATTATGAACAAAGTGAATAATTTTATTTTTCAAACTAAAAATCAAAATTTTCAAAACCAAAATATTTTATCTTTGGTTTTGATAAGTATTCTAAATATTTAATATCTTCAATACATATCTTTCCACTATACAAATCTTTTAATCTTTGTTCTTTATCTTCTGATAAGAAATCTACTACTTTTAAATAACCTCTAAAATAAATAGCGTCACGAGTAGAACCTCCTAGTTGAGAAGTATCAGACAAACCTCTCTTAGCACGATAACAAGCAGACCAAGCCTTGCTATCTTTTAGATTGTATTCTTTTTGCAAATAATGAAACAAATCCAAAAAAGACATAGTCCTAGCATGATAAATAGCCACTATCAAATAAGCAGGCCACAAATCTTTCATACCTAAATTTAGCCCCAATTCTCTTTGATTATAAATAGCCAACCCCTCTTCAGTATCCAAGTACCCAGCAGTACCTCTCTTAAAAATTCTGTAATCTTGTAAAGTACCATTACCATAACGATAAATATGAGTCCCAATCTCATGTATCAAAAGAGCTTTGAGTTTGTTTTTACTTCTCTTAGATTTTTTATTTATATAAATTGTTTTCTTATAAGGATCTACTGATATAGATTGTGCTGTTTCTGACAATTTCACTTTCCAATCATTTAATCTATTTATCTCTAAAAAATATTCAAAATGTTTGAAAATAATTTTGGCAGTCATTTCCTTACTATTATCCTCTTTTACAGGATTATCAATTATAAATTGTTTTGCTTTTTCAAACAATTCATCACTTACATTACCATACAATTCTTCAGATGATTCACTATATTCATCTGTCCCCACAGAATCCAAAAGTTGAATCTTTGAGATCATCTCATCTATTTTTTTTATAAACAAAGGATAAAGAGGGTGATTCACATTTTTTGGCAAAGCACTAATATCACGCAAAAGTCCAGTGAAATTCATGTCTGGTTTTTTGTAAATAAACTTAGGTGAAAAATCTTTTGTAGCCAAAAATTTATTTTTTTCTTCCAAGAAATTCAAAGGTTTTATATGAGACAAAATTTTTAATTCCTTATCGGTAAAATAAAGTTTTTTATCTATATTTTTTATAATTTTTTCGCTAATACTTTCTGAATTTTTTTCATTGGAATTTACAATATCTTTTTGATTTGGATCAATAAAAAAATTATTTAAAGCTTTACCACCAATCACTACTTTATAAGGGCTAGCTGATAAATCAGCCTTTTTGAAATGAAAACGTATTCTTTCACCTCTGATCAAAATATCAGAATATCGCTTGAGTTTGTCAATACCTGGCAATGTTTCATCATACAATACTTCATTACCATGTGGATCTATTTTTGTCAAAACAGAAGTATTTGGAGTATTCAAAATATCTATTTCTTCGAAAATACCAATAACTTTTTTTTCCAATTTGTTTTTACCTTTCTTTTCTGGTTTTTTTGTTACAGCACTAAAAAGTGCTTTACTTATTTCTACACCTTTTTCAGAACTAGAAACTTTCAAATCTTCAACCTTCCTTAATCTATGCTGTAATGGTATCTGATTAGCAATTTGAATACCCAAACCTGCTCTAGCATTTAGTTCAAGAATATTTACACCAGTTTTACTAAGTACCAAATCTACTGCCAAAAATTTTACCTGACTAGCTTTTTGAGCTTTTGAAGCCATAATCAAAATATCATCCCACAAAGGTAGCTGAATATTTCTTATTTTTTCTCCATTTGGTAATTTTTTTATAAATTTATTATGATGTACAGCAAAATTAGCTTTACCAGTAGCAATGTCTATTCCTACTCCAACACCACCTAAATGCAAATTTGCCTTACCATGAGACTCAAAGGTAGGTAGACGCAACATAGCCATTATAGGAACATAATTGAAAACAATAACTCTAATATCCGGCAAACCAACTTCAGAAAAAGGTAACAAATCTTTATGTGGTCTTAGCATCTCCTCTATAATTATTTGATCAGATAAACCTGATATTGAATACTTACCATCTAAAATAGAAACCATGTGCAAATACAAATCACGCCAATTATACTGATTGCCAATGACATCTTTGAATTTCAATCCTTTGTGTTCACTAATCACAATAATACCTTCACCACCAAAACCATGATTAGGTTTTATAACAAAACTAGCAGGTAAACTTTTGGGATTGATATCTGAAAGTTCTTTATGTCTTTTTATAGTATTATAAATTTTTGCCACGCCTACTCCACGAGTCATCAAAAAACTTTTTGTATAAATTTTGTCATCAGCAAATTTTTTACTTTGTTTGGTATTATAACGCCCGATATACAATAAATTACGAGCATTCATCCCCAAAATAGCATTTGCTCTTTCAAAAAATTTCATAAATTTATTCTTCTTCTCCTGTATGATTTACAAATAAACTTCTAAATCTAATATACTCACTAATACGTAAACCTGTAAATTTACCAAGTATTAAGATAGCAAGAATAGGTGTTATAATAATTTCTGGCCAAGATATTAGCAAATTGTTGAAACTTGACCAAAGTATAAAATAATAAGATAACAAAACCACAAACAAAGTCTCAAAGACTCCAAATAAAGCAGTCTTAAGTCCTATTTCAGATTTTGCTTCCATAAATTTTTCTGAAAGTGTAGTCATCACTAACATTGGAAATATAGCTCCAGTCAAAGAAAATGCTAAATTAAATTTCAAAATTATAGCAATCAAAAACAAAAAGGAAATAGAAATGAAAGACAAATTCAAAGCTACCTTGGACAAATACAAAAGTTCTATTTTTTCAAAAGCATACTTCATAATTTGGCTTACAATAACAGCAAAAAAGAAAGTCAGTAATCCCAAATAAAGACCTAAAGTATAAAAAGCTATAGTAACAATAATAGGTGTAAATACTCCAAAAGTATTGATACCCACGACATTTCTAAAAAAGATAATAACAAAAGCCAAGAAAGGAATAATCAAAATAAGATAAACACTATCAGCAGGCACACCCTTTTCTATAAAATAATTAACTAAAGTAGACAATATATAAAATTTACTTTTGCCACTTGTATTATCAACTTTTTTAAGCTCGATACCTCTACCAAAAAGTGAAGTTTCTATTTCACTAATATCTTTGGCATTCAAGACAACACTCAAGGCTTCTGGTCTGGTGAGTAAAATATACTCAGGTTTTATTATTTGATAATTTTGATAAACACCATGAGTAACTACATCAATATTCCCTTCTGTAAAGGTAATAAACATTTTATTCTTTATCAATTCTTTATCAACATCATTTAAAGATTGAAAATATTGAGTAAAAGCTTGTAAACCACGAAGTGACTTAGTATAAAATAAAATCAAATCAGAATTTTTTACATACTGATTATGTTCACTAATAAGCTTTATCAAAACATCTTCTGAAAAAAATCCCATATCTTCTACAGGTGATAAAACTTCCAAAGCAACTCCTTCATTTCTAGCTTGATCTTTCATCATAGCAATATCAGACTGACTTTTTTCATCTACAATCATGAGAGCTCTTGTATCATAAACAAAAACAGACTTTTCACTAGAAAGAGTTTTTTTCTGTCCTTGTTCATTTATATAAGAAATGTCCAAATTAACTTTGTACGTCCCAACCTTTTTATAGTCATGTACTACTTCATCAGCATATTCATAGGAACCATCACCAAATCTCCAATAATAAACAGCATTTTTTACAGTAGTTGGCAAACTTGATTTACTAGAATCAAAGATTATTTTTTTACCAACTTGTACATAATCTTCAGAAAAAATAACAGCTGAATAATTTCCTTCAACCACAAGATCCTCTACATTTTGGGCAGAGGTAATAAATGGAAAAAAAGAATAAAAAACTACAGCTAAAAATAAAAATATTTTTTTAAACATAGATACAATATTATAAAAAACGTCGTAATAAAAACATCTTAAAAACGACGCCTAAAAGCTGCTGATAGCATAGCAAAAATAAACAAAAAAATCAAGTAAAAAAGACCTAAACTATTAGGCCTCAATTTATAAAAAAAACACTAACTTTTTTTAAGTTTTTCTTTTACTTTTGTAACAACATCATCCATGTCCATAGCTCCTTTGATAATATAGTCATGAACCCCTTGTTCTACAATCTGGGCGATACTTTCAGCCTCCACGACAGATGTCAACATAATCATAGGTACTTCTTTACCCCAAGAGCCACTTTGTCTGATCTTAGTAATCATTTCAATACCAGACATAATAGGCATCTTGATATCTGATAAAATAAAATCAGGCTTTTTATTCAAAGCTACTTTCAAACCCTCTTCACCATTGGTTGCCTCCAAAACTTCAAATTTTTCCATCTTAAATCTTGCAACTAGTGCCATCAACTCTAGTTTTTCGTCCTCCACTATAAGAATTTTTTTTGACATATCTTAATTATTAAAATGAATATTTAACTAATTACGTTTGTATCAAAAGGAATTGTAAAATAAAAAGTGCTACCACTTCCCTCTTTGGAAGATACACCTACAATACCTCCATGAGCTTCTATAATACCTTTGACAATAGACAAACCCAAACCAGTACCTTTGTGTTCACTAATAGAGGAAGCCTCTAACTGTTTGAACTTATTGAATAAATTTTTGATATCATTCTCTGCAATACCAAATGCACTATCTGTAACAGCCACAAAAAGAGAACTAGGTAAATTAATGAATTCTTCTTTATCTTTATCAATAAACCAAGAGAAATTATTTTCTTGACCTTCTTTCACAATACTAACACCTTGATTATGCGACATTACCTGTACCGTTACAACACCACCTTCTTTGGTAAATTTTATAGCATTGGACAAAAGATTTATCAAAGATTGTCCTATTCTATTTTTATCCAAAAATACTTCCTCAGGAACATTTTTGGCGATATTTACTTTCAAATTAATTTTACTTTCTTTGGCAAGAGTACCCAGTATTTCGACATTTGTTTTTAAAAGATCTTTTATTGGTAAAACTTCTTTGTGAATTTCAAATTTACCAGCACTAATTTTGGCCACATCAAGTAAATCATTTACCAAATCAAGCATACGAGAAGAACTATCCAATAATACGGTAGCATATTCAAGATCTTTTTTAGCTTTTTTCTTCTTTTTATTTTCCAAAATCATTACTTCTGAGATACCTTTTATACCTGCCAAAGGTGAACGTAATTCATGTACCATCATCGAAGTAAAATCTTCACGCATTTTTTCTAGTTCTTTTTCTTTGGTTATATCATAAAAAATAACCACTCCCCCAATAATCTGACCTTTGTTTAAACCAGAATTTACTTTTACAGGAGAAACCAAAATATGAAAATAACGATTGGCAAGTAAAACTTCAGTGACTGGTAATATTTTATCCAATTTCACACTTTCTTCTAACTTACCACGAATATCGAATTTACCTTCCAAATTATCAATAAAATCAAAAATACTTATGTCTTCTTTATCAACAATATTTAGAATTTCCTTCATGGCAGGATTAGCAACAAGAATGCGATAATCAGTATCTGTCATTACCACCCCTTCTGACATACTCTCTACCATAGCATTTAGCTTCCTCTGCTCATTGGTAATCACTTCTTGTAAACGTGTAACAGCTTCTGAGGCCTGTCTAGTGATTTTATAAAGAATAGTAGTCTCTTCTTCTTTGTAAAGGCCAGGATCACTATGAGCTACAGTCAAGACACCTACTACTTTTTCACCAATAACTAAAGGGATATTGAAAAAAGATTGCACAGGAGATTCTATTTCATCTATAATCACAGCTCCTGTCAATACTTCTTCTACCTGATTTTCCGAAAATTCTTTACTCAAAAGTGCACTCAGAGATTTCAACATTCTGTTCTTTACTTCATTTATGAATTTTCTAGATACAGATTCTTCAAGATGAACCTTGAAAATTATTTTTTCTGGTTGCAAAAGCATGTAAGACACTATCTGATATTCAATAAACTGATGAAGTGATCCAGTAATAATATCAATAATATTTTGAACATTGAGTGAATAACCAATACGCTCACCCAATTCTTTTAAAATTGCCAACTCATACATTTTTCTTTGCATGCTTTTACGTTCTTCTTCTAGATTTTTTTTCAAACCCAAACTACGTCGATAAAGAAATATACCGAAGCCTAAGATTACTACAGAAATTAATCCAAAAAAACCTAAAAAGAATTCCATAATTTATTATTGAGACATTTTTTTAGCTTCATTGGTAGCGTAAGTCAAAACTTTTATAGCCATAAAAAAATTGATAGCCCAAATGATAAATACAGGTATAACAACATAAAGTGCTGTCTCTAAACTACAATATAAGAAAAATGTAGCAACAATACCCAAACTATACATACCAACAAGCATTGTATAAACAAGTGTCTTACTTATCTTACCAATAAGAGAACCTTTGACCATACCGTATACTCCCTTACCCTTAATAAAAATAAAAACACTACCAGCGACCAAAATTGGCCAACCTACAAAGAGGACTATATTTCTCATAGTTTCTAACATAAAAATTAATTAAATAATTTAAAAATAAAAAAGTGAGATTTATTCACTTTTATTGAGACCAGGATATTTGGCAAAAATAGAACCAAGAGCATTCTTAACAATCATACCAGACAAATTGACATATTCGTCAATAAGAGCTTGTATTGCAGCCTCAGGATCTCCACTAATAGAAGTAACTTTACCATCAGCAGATAATTCCAAAGCTTTTACATTACGTGCTTTGAGTATTGCAATGTCTGGTCCCAAAATCACAGCTTGTTTGGCAATAATTTCTGAAATTAGAGATTTGTATTGTTCCATGTCTCCCATATATTTATAAGTTAAATTAATAATATTTGTATTATACACTATTTTTAGCTTGAAAACAAAAAAACGGTGTATAGATACCGTTGTGTTAATTAATTACAAAGTTTCTCAATATACTCAAAATGTTCCTTAGACACTGGCTGGATAGATAATCTCTGTCCTTTTTTTATCAACATCAATCCTTCCAAATTTTTGTCATTTTTTAATTCATCTAAACCTATTTTTCTTTTACATTTTTTGTCAAAAGCCATGTCAACCAAAAACCAACGAGGATTTTCATCACTACTCTTTGGATCAAAATAATGTGACTTCTTGTCAAACTGAGTTGCGTCTGAATAAGGTTTACTAGCTACTTTAGCAAATCCAGCAATATGTGGAGGATTGTCATTGGAATGATAAAATATAACTTTGTCCCCTATCTGCATTTGGTCACGCATAAAATTGCGTGCTTGATAGTTGCGCACGCCATCCCAAGGAGTTTGTTTGTCTTTTTGTAAATCATCTATCGAATAAGTAGATGCCTCACTTTTTATTAGCCAGTAATTCATAAATTTATTTATGACCCAAAGCCACCTTTATTCCCAAAGCGACAAGTAATCCTCCAAAAACTTTATTGAAAACACCGTTGAACTTATCAAAAGAGTTCTTGATTTTGTGATGAGTAAAAAATGTGGCAACAAGATAAAACCATAGCATAGTCTCTACAACCATTAGAACACTTAAAGCTACAATCATAAACCAAGGTTCATTTGGAGAAACTACAAATGTAAATAAACTCAAAAAATACAATGTTGCTTTTGGATTCAAGACATTTGTCAAAAAGCCACTTCTCAAAGCTTTGATCTTACTTATATCTTTCTTATGAGCCACATTCTTTATATCCATTTTGAAAGATTTAGCAAAAAGAGATTTGATACCAATAAAAATCAAATAAGCAGCACCTAATAACTTAAAAATATTAAACAACAAAATAGATTGAGAAATAATAAAAGCTAAACCAGCAAAACAATATAAAAGATGTACCACTATTCCTAAACCAACACCAATAGCTGTCCACCTTCCTGTTTTTCTAGAATAAGAAAGAGAATTTTTTACAGTGATAAAAAAATCAGGTCCAGGGCTCATAAGTCCCAAAAGATGTACTACAGCCACAGTCCCAATAAGAGCTAGATATTGCATATATAATAAATTAAAACTAACTAAATAATTATAATATAAAATCTTAAATTTTACAATAATCTTGACAAAAACCAAAAAACCAGCTATAATAAACAATTATAAATTATCTTAGAGGAAGAAATTACATAAACATTTTTGTATTTTCTTCCTCTAAGATCAAACCAAAATTTCTTTTACACAGGGGAAATAACTGAAAATGTCAGTGACCACCAAGACCACTCTTGACGAGAAAGGTAACATCACGTCGATTATCGAGACCACCAACTACCCAGGTGGTAGCGAAACGATCACCATGACCTTCGTGAAATGTAACAAGTCTAAAAAGGTCAACACCACCAGCCAGACCAACCACCCTGAGCCAGAAGAGGCTACGAGAGGTTGCATGGCCTGGAACATTTAGGAGAATATAACTCATGTCCAAGAAGTTCGAAGAGAACAACCGACTCGTCGCTATCATCTGCGACGAGAAAATCGGTGATGAAATCAAAACCCAGGCCTGGGAGGATATCAAAGCCCTAGGCTTGGGAAAAGACATCCGTCAGCTGAAGGAGATTCTCAGTGTCGTCGGGTACAAGCACCCTGTCGGCATCGAAGTCCACCAGATGCTTGGCAATCTGGGAGGAATCGAATCTCTCAATCCTGAGGAAGATCACACAGCAAGACTGTTGGGAGAGTTCCTTTCTCTTCTGTGAAAAGATCTAGATAAGGAGAACACACCCCGACGAGGAAAACGACAGGATTGTCGTACCAAAATCGGGGGCAATCAAAAAACCATCTTTAAATAAAGGTGGTTTTTTGTTCTAAAAAATAAAAAATCATTCTTTTGGAATGACAATAATATTTGAATGGATGAGGTGAGGCAACGAGAAATCTCGAAACCTCACCACAATGTAAAAGCCGTCCCTAATTAAGAAGCAACACTGCTCAGAAACTAGTTCCACACTTCTGTCACCAATCTCTATCTCAGAAAGGTATATACCTATTTCTGATGAGTCAGGCACGACAGAAAGGGTCTATACCCGTGAAGCACTCGTTAGATAAGGAGTTGGTGATGCTCCTCGCTTCAGGGATATCGGACGGTCAATCTTTATACCATATTTTGAAGATTTTGTCAAGAGTAACCACTAAATAACAAAAAAACGTCATAATAGACGTTTTTTTATAAATTTAAAAAATAATAATATTTTATTAGGCCGCAAGAGGGTAGCTCCTTATATTATCATTCTCAGCAAACAATTCAGAAATATTTAATTTAGAAGAATGTCTCTTAATGAAATTAACAGCAAACTCATCGGCATAAGCTTCAGGTGCTGACAACCTATACTCTCGCTCTTGAGCAAATAATACGTCATCAACAGACTTGATATCTTCAAATCTAGGGTATTCTTTTACTTCAGAGAATCTATCCAAAACTTCTTGCAAATTTTCTACACCAGCCAATTCTCGTGCTAAATCAGTGGGATTTATATTTCTTATAGGCAACATAGTTAATACCGATTCTCTTTGATAAGCCATCTCATCTACAGCTTTCCAACCTTCCAAATTTGGATCTGAAGAAAAATTAACTTGGTAATCTCTTATATGACCAAGTTCATGTGTAATGATAAAAATTTGTAATAATTCTGGGGACATCTTACTAGGATCTATACCAAGCATTTCAGCATTAATAGCTACAGAGGATTTACGAATATCTAAAAGTGGTGCTAACAAATTAGCCCCCCCCTCAGAAACACAAATCTGTGCTATAGGCTCTCCCTTTTCATTTTCAATAAATTCATAATATCCTCCTGCATCAAAATCATCACGAGGTGAGAATGTCTGAACACTAATTTTTTTAAATTCTGGATATTCCAGGAAAGCAATTTCAAGTACTTTGCGAACATTAGGTGGTAATTCCTTTTTATTTTCAAATTCTATATAAGCTTCTTTTCTTTCCATATTTTATATTTAATTAATCACCTGCTTATTTTATCATAATTTATAAAAAATTGCGATCAAAAAATAAGTATATACTCCTAATTTACTAAGTCTAAATGTATTACTTAAAATATTTTAAAATCTCAGGAAATTCAGGAGAAAGTCTTTCCTTATTAGTAAAATGGCCTTGATCTGGTATACTAATCAACTTTGCATTTAACTCTTTTTTATATAAATTTGCGGACTCCACAAGCCAATCAGCATCATTTGAAATAAAAATAATAATTTCATCCACACGATTCTTTATGGTTGGGTCAGTCACAAAATCATGAAACTTGTCCCACTTTAAACGCTGAACAGGATTAATTCCTTTAGCATTGTTCATTTTGGAATTACCTACCACTTTTGCAGGAGCTACCAAAATTAATTTTTTAACTCGCTGTTTAGTTTCGCCAAGCCAACGAACCCAAAACGCACCACCCGAACTCCAACCAACAAGAATGGTATCTTCATCAATATCATATTTTTCAATTTTCTTTTTCCAGTCTTCATAGTCCGATTTGTAACCATACCGAATAAAGGGAGTAAAAACTTTGTAACCCATTTTTTCTAACTCTTGTTTCGTCCAGCCCATCCAATTGGCAGGATTATCCGGTAAAAACTCTGGAATATCTGCAATATCACCATCTGTCCACCCATGAAGCATTATAACTTTTTGCTTATCTTTCATATATTTTTCTATTGAACTTATGTAAAATACAAACAACAAGGTTCTAAGTCTATAAATTATATAAAAAAGTATAGCTTATTTTAGCTATACTTTCAAATGCAGGCCATCGTGGAGGAAGTTGGAACTATTATCCAATTAACACAAAAAACTCATCTAATATTTATTCACAAACTAAATCAATAGTATCCATAACTTTATGGATTGTACTTAAATGCCAATCGGGAATCCTACCTACTTGCATATTACTTTCTAAATCATCTTTTAATTGAACAAAAAAATTATAGAAAACCTGTCTATCACTTTCAGATATATGTGTTGACTTTAATAATTTTGTAAATTGCTGTACATAACGTAATAAAACTGATGCAGGACTGTGAAAAATACTATCCTCTGATTTTGGTTGTTCAAACTCTATAATTTTTTTTAAATACCCATTACAAATACTTTTTAGATAATCTACACAATACTCTGCGTCAAGCTCTATCTCTATAGAATTTTTTTTTATGAAATCTTCTAACCATACTTTAAATTCACCAAAAATATCTTTGAATTTTCCATCCCCCATTTTTCCCAAGTGAACTTCTGTAATTTCTCTTATTATAAATAAATATTGAAAAAAACGATCCTTAAGATATTTTTTTGCTCGTAAATCTTCTGAAATATTTTGCAAAAAATTATAATCCTTCTTAAGGCCCTCTTGCAAACTCTCTTTGGCAGTAAAAAACCTGTCTTCATATTTATATCCTTCTGAAATATTACCAAACCTATCTATATATTCTGTAGTACCCATTAAAAGAAACCAGTCTAAAAAAACAAGAGGCACCAAATTATCCATAACCACTCCCAAATTTTCTGGCTTTCCATCTGGATGCCCTTCGTGCAATCGACCAGGCTGAAATCCGTATTTTTCAAAAAATGATTCATTAAAATTAGGATAAGCAAACTTATACCCCATATCTTTTATTTGTTTTTCAATATATGGACGAAATTCACCATCAGAGACATTTGCTATTACATATTCAATACCATTTGATTCAACTATTATCTCTTTTTCTGGATTTGTTTCTGTTGAAATATAATTATCACTTACTCCAAGCTGATCAATAATACTTTGCATTTGATCATTATCGATGACATGAGAATCACGCAATAAAGAAAGTTCTTTCCAATCAATTAAAACTCTCGAACCTTGTGGAATTTCAAAATCACCAAGAGTAAAAGTATCCTGACGTATTAAATTTTTTATCTGTTCCTTTTTGAATTTGTCAAAAGGAGCAAGTACGACAAAATTTCTGGTATGCCAAGAACCTCTCATTTTTGAGTCAATTCCATTATGTTCTTCTACAACCACATGATTGAGAGTAAAATGAATAGTATCTCTAACACCTTTAAGTCGTCTTCCATCATGCTCTGTCCAACCAACATGACTTCTTACCACTCCATCAGTTGGGAATGTATTAGTAATATGAATCGCCACCAAATTTGTTGGAGATAAATTTTTATTCCATGTTTCTTTATCAGTTTCCGGATCTTGTCTTTTTGGTAATACCTCTTTTTCAAATGAATTTACAGAGAAAGTTTCACCACCGTTTTTTATCATATGGGCATATAATTATTCACTTTTTATTATTGATAGTATAACAAAAAATAATAATAAAGTACAAGAAAATTTTATTATTATCCTCCAACAAAAAACGTGGCTATAATTAGCCACGAATTTCTGAGCAGGCGCGGTAAGAATCGAACTCACGCAAGAGGTTTTGGAGACCCCTGTACTACCATTATACGACGCGCCCATAAGACAGCAAACTTTTTACTGCCCAAATAATATACACTAAAATGAAATAAAAATCAAGTGTAAAAACTGTTATTTATTTACTTTTAGCCATTTTTCTAAGCATTCTTTTCTGCACACAAATCACAAGTCCCAAATAACTCTCCATGTTCACATTCACCAAACAAGTCATCACCACCCAATAATCTATCAATATTGACAATATCCGTATTATTTGCAAAATCTTCTTTAGCTTTGTGTGAATTTCCAATACTATGGTTATGATTTTCTATACTCATATAATAAATTATTTAAGAATATCTGTTTCTATATTTTTTTCTTCTAATTCCAAACTACTATATTTTTTACTAGTAACTATCATCAAAATCATAATAGATAAAATTGAATATAAGAAAGGTATACTATAGTTAAATATACGTAAAAAGGCTACAATTATACTTGGACCTGTAATAGCAAATAATCCAATAGTATAAATTTGTGAAAATTTGAAATTGTTTGTCTCAGAATTCTTATTTATTATCCAAACCAACAATGTTATAAACAATAGATTAACCAACTTGAATACTGAAAAACCAACAAAAGAAATAATCAAAAATATAGCAAAAAATAATTTATAATTGTTTAAAAAATTATCTGTAAATTTTATAAAAGATTCTTTACTAAAACTTTTATTTATCTCTTTATCATAATCCAAAACATTCTTTATTTTTGTGACACTATCATAAGAATAAATATTACTAGAGGTTAAATACAAAATATCTTTATCCTTCCCTTCCACAAAAGTATCAAAATTGAAATCCTCTGTACTAGTATTGGTATTCACACCAAAAGACATCTCAGCATCTTCGTATAAAAAAGGTTGTTCAAGTTGGGTTACACTCAAACTGCCATTGACCAAAGTTGCTTCAAAGGCTGGTACTTTGCTTAGTACCTCATTTCTTAGATCTCTCAATTTATTTGGGACAATAGTACTCAAAAAAACAGAGGTAACAAACGATAATAACAAAATAAGTAAGATAACATAATTGGCAGCTTTTTTGCTATTGTCAGCTTGAGCATGCAACCAGTCAAATTTGTAAAAACTATTTAAAAAAGCTTTGAGATAATACATAATAAATATTTTAGATAACAAAAAACAGTCTAGATTAGACTGTTTTATTTTAGCTTATTTTGTCTCTTTGTGCAATGTGTGTTTACTATCACAAGTTTTACACAATTTTTTCAGTTCTAATCTGTTTTGAAGTACGTGATTTTTCTTTACAAAATAATTCACAGTTCCGCATTCAGAACATTTTAGTTTCTTACGATTTTTTCTTTCTTTTGACTTTGAGGCCATATATTTAATCTAATGTTTAAGACTGCTATATAATACATTATATTGTATTTTTTGTCAATACTACTTATTCTCAGGTCAAAATAGACCTATATAGAGCCATCATCCAGAATTTCCGCCCAAGGCGGATCCCCCGACTTAGTCGGGGGAGAACTGGAGAATATTTGAATCAACTATTTTTTTAGTTAAAATTTATTTATAACTGTGAGCCATCATCCAGAATTGAACTGGAGACCTCATCCTTACCATGGATGCGCTCTACCAACTGAGCTATGATGGCCTGACTTCGCTAAAGCTACGCCAGGCAAGCCACCTTTTGTAGATAAAACGAATATTTACTTTATAAAATGCTTATTTCTAAAAGCTCGTCCAGAATTAGTTTTCAAATATTGTTCAAAACTTGCAGCTAAATACTTATCTGGAAATGCACTAAAAAAAATTAACTTTAGTGGTCTTCTATGTTTTGTTGATGTCACCTCTCCGTTTATATGTTGATGAATCCTATTATTTATGTTTTTAGTCAAGCCTGTATAATACTTTTCATCACTACATTTCAAAATATAGACAAAATAAATCATACCCCCCAATTATTTTGTAAAAAAATATCCACCAATCTAACCAGCTCGTAAACTTTAAAAAGTTTACTGGGCGTAGCCATAGGCGGAGACCAGTACGCGCCAAGGGATTCGAACCCCTGACCCCCTCGGTGTAAACGAGATGCTCTAACCAACTGAGCTAGGCGCGCATTTTTCTTTTATATATCTTTTTAGATATACTTTACTTTTTAATGACTTGAAGTACCTTTCACGTTGCACAGCTTCACTTCTATCATTATGCTTTTCATAATAGACAAATGTCCATTCTCCGTCATAGCGACTAGTGTAATTACCTTCACCAGTTTTATGTTCATTTATACGCTTTTTCAAACTATACGTAGAACCTATATAAAATTTATCGTGTTTTTTATTATAAATAATATAGGTATAATAATTCATATTCTCCTCGGTGTAAATCCCGACGAGTCGGGACTCTAACCAACTGAGCTAGGCGCGCATAATATGAGCTCAAGCGCAGCGCAGTCCCGATTCATCGGGAAGGCGCGCATTGTAAAAGACGTGAGAATTATAGTACAAATACGTCTTTATGTCAACAATATTATCAACATTATATATTTTGCTTATTTTTGCAAATATACAGTCTGTGAAGGAAATGCAAATTCAATTTTTTCCTTTCTAAATGCTTCCAAGACTTGCATATTTATTTCATGCTTGGCGTCCATATAAGCACCATATTCTGAACTCTCTACATAATAGACTACTTCGAAATCAAGACTAGAACCTGAAAAAGCAGAAAAGTGACATCTTTCAAAAGTGACGGCATCCACAGAACTAATTATCTTTTTGGCAATATCTGTAATCTTTTCCATTTTTTCTTTGGCTGTGTCATAAGTCACCCCCCAAGTATTCACGACTCTTCTTCTCTGAAGTTTTTTGAAATTTTGGATCCTAGAAGTAGTAAGCTCTTTGTTGGAAATAACAAGTTCTTCACCCAACAAAGTCTTGATTCTAGTCGTCTTCAGACCAATCTTTTGAACGATACCATCGTCATTTCCCACCTGTACATAATCCCCTACCATAAATGGTTTATCCACAAGAATAGAAAATGATGAAAAAAGATCAGACAAAATATTTTGTAGAGCAAGAGCTACGGCAATGCCACCAATACCCAAACTAGCAATAAGTGAGGTAATATTTATACCCAAATTGGACAATACCATGAGCAAAGCCAAAGACCAAATAGTAATACGCAAAAACAAAGTAATTATCTTCATGACAGAACGAGTCTCTCTGTCTTGCTCGCCATCAATAGACTTCATTTTCTTTTTGACAAAATAATTGATAATCCCTTCCAAAAATCTTACAACCTCGAAAACTAACACCAATACAAATAGTAAGTAAACTATTTTTTGCAAAAAATCTAACAAATTTATATAGCTAAAAGCAATGTACAAAGATACGACTAAATAAAAACTAGATTTTATATTAGCTATAGAAATAATAATCACATCATCAAAATCATTTGTTGTTTTCTTGGCCAATTTTGTGAGCTTTGCGATGATATAGACTTTGATAAATTTTAGTATAAAAAAAGAAGCTAGAAATACTAAAATAAAAATGGCATAATCTAATAAACTATTCCCAAAAAAATAGTAGTCTTTCAATATATTTATAATTTTCATAAAGCAAAATAATTATTTTTGTGAATAAACTAATATCGTCATTCTGAACTTGATTCAAAATCTTTTTCAAAACGAACGTGTGTATCTTAACAAAAAAACACTTATTTGTAAAAAACCAAGCATTCTCTGCTTGGTTTAGTAAATTTAACAAATATTATCCGTATCATCCAAATTATCTGCATATCCGTATTGTTTTTATTTTCTACCAAATTTCTTTCTATCAGTTTCACTCAAAACTTGTTTACGAATACGAATGCTTTTTGGAGTGATTTCTAAATATTCATCTTCAGCAATCATTTCAAGACCACGTTCAAGATTGACTTCAATAGGTGGAGTAAGATTCAAAGCATCGTCAGTACCACTAGCACGCATATTGGTAAGCTGTTTACCCTTGATAGGATTGACCATCATATCTTCACCTTTTGAGGTATTTCCAATCACCATACCTTCATAAACTTCAACGTTTGGTTCTATATACAAGTCACCACGCATTTGTAAGTTGGCTAGAGAATAACCAAGAGCTTTACCACCAACCATAGAAATCATAGAGCCCGTTGCACGCTTCTCGATAGGACCTACATAAGGTTTGAAACCTGTAGTTTGACTAGACATGATACCTTCACCCTTTGTATCCATCACAAATTGACTTCTATACCCTAGAAGACCACGAGATGGAATTTCAAAAATTATTCTAGTTTGATCACCATGATTAATCATATTGGTCATTGTGCCTTTTCTTTTACCCATTTTTTCAATCACAGTACCAGAAAAACCAGAAGGTAGATCAACTGTAACTTCTTCAAAAGGTTCACATTTCACACCGTCTACATCTTTGATAATAACGTGAGGTTGACTTACTTGTAATTCAAAACCTTCACGACTCATTTGTTCAAGCAATATTGCAATATGAAGTTCACCACGTCCATAAACTTTGAATCTATCAGCATCAGCGAAATCTACTTGCAATCCTACGTTTACTTCCAATTCTTTTTCTAATCTTTCACGAATTTGACGACTAGTAACGAATTTACCTTCTTTACCAGCAAATGGAGAATTGTTGACGAAGAAATCCATTTGGATAGTTGGTTCGTCCACTTTGATAGCAGGCAATGCTTCTTGCTCAACAGAGTGACAAATAGTCTCACCAATATCAATATCAGCAATACCAGCAAGCATCACAATGTCTCCAGCAGAAGCTTCTTTTACTTCCATAGTATCAAAACCTTTGAATTGCAATAATTTGGTGATATTAGCAGTACGAGTTGTACCATCAATTGCTTTTATTACTACTTTTTCACCTACGGTTATAGTACCTTCGTAAATACGACCAATAGCCATACGTCCGACAAAATCATCATAAGCAAGGTTGAATGGTTGCATACGAAGTGGTGCAGTAGCATCTTGCTTAGCTACAGGTACGTGTTCCAAAATCATATCAAGCAATGGGAAAATATCTTGTGAGTCATCTTCCATTTTTCTTTTGGCAATACCTTGTTTACCAATAGCATAACAAAATGGGAAATTCATTTGTTCATCAGTTGCACCCAAATCCATAAATAATTCCAAAACTTCTTCATGAACTTCATCTGGACGAGCAGCAGGTTTATCTATTTTATTGAGAACTACAAGAGGTTTCAAACCAAGCTCTAGAGATTTTTTCAACACAAATTTGGTCTGAGGCATAGGACCTTCTTGGGCGTCAACGATAAGAAGCACACAGTCAATAGAACGCAAAACACGCTCTACCTCTGAACCGAAGTCAGCATGGCCTGGAGTATCTACGATATTTATTTTTGTATCTTTATAAAAAAGTGAAGTATTTTTTGAGTAAATAGTAATACCACGTTCTTGCTCTAGAACATTACTATCCATACTTTTACCAGTACTAGCTTCATCTACCATGCCAGTTTGACGCAACAAAGCATCAGTCAAGGTAGTCTTGCCATGGTCAACGTGAGCAATAATTGCGATATTACGAATTTCCATATAGTATATTTAAATAAAAAGGCCTCGTTTGAGGACGGCTTTAAGATAACACAAAAAAATTGTTTTGTCAATAAAATACAGTCAAAAAGTCGAAAGTCTATAAAGTCATAAAGTCTTTTAATTTAAGAAAACTTTAGACTTTAAGGACTTTATGGACTTCCGACTAATGTTGGCACTTTTCACAATACACCGTTCCCCTACCTCCAACTTTTGTCTTTTTCAAAATATTTTTACACTTCATACACTCTTCTCCACCTTGTCCATAGACTTTCAAGAATTTTACAAAGTTTCCTTGTTTACCATCTCCATCAACGTAGTTATTAAAAGTCGTACCTCTCTCATCTACGGCTTTTTTTATTATTTTTTTGGTAGAAGCAAATAGTTTTTTTAGTTCTGCCAAAGTAAGGGTATTCACCCGCCTATCTGGTCTTACCCCCGCATCAAAACACACTTCGTCTACATAAATATTTCCAAGTCCAGAAATAATTTGTTGATTCAAAAGTAATGCTTTCAAGATTGTACTTTTTTTGCCAGCAAAAATCTTGGCAAAATTCTCCCAAGTGAAATTAGGTGTGAGTGGCTCGATGCCATACTTACTTTTTATGTTCTCTAATTTTTCAATTGGCTCAAGACTTAGATAACCAAAGCGACGAATATCATTGAAAAATACTTTTGAGCCATCGGAAAAATGAAACTGTACGTGAGTATGTTTGTTTGGTACATCCACTGTCGAAACATCATTGTGTCCGCCTGGAATTATTTTGTCATCTTTTTTGTAAATAAGCTGACCAGTCATTTTCAAATGCACGAGCATGACATGCTTTTCGTCTGGCAAGATGAAAATAATGAGTTTACCGATTCTATCAATCTCAGCAAAATGATTACCAACCAAAAAATCTACAAAAAACTTTTGACTTTTGTTTAGTCTAGCTTTTTTGCTCAATTTCAAATCTTCTATTTTTTTACCAACTATTTTTTGACGCAAATCTTGGCGTATTGTTTCTACTTCTGGTAATTCGGGCATAGGTCAAATTAATCCTGAGCCGGCGAAGCACGGCGTGAGGATCTTTCTTAAATTAAAACTTATTTAATTAACAAAATAACTAAAACGTGGGAAATATCTTCAATGCTATAATTTTAACCAATTTTTCCACTCTTTGCAAATCTATACTAGCCTGGTATACTTATAATAACAATATAATTCTTAAATATTCTATATATGTCTCTAGAAAACAAAAAAGCCCCCGCTTTCAACTTACCAGACCAAGGTGGCAAAAAACACAAACTTGCCGACTATACTGGTAAACTAGTACTTCTCTACTTCTACCCAAAGGATATGACTCCTGGATGTACCATAGAAGCCAAGTGTTTCCGTGATAGAAACAATGAGTTAAAAAAATATGATGTCCAAGTCTTAGGTGTCAGTGTCGACTCTGTCGAATCACACAAGAAGTTTGAAAATAAACATGGCCTAAACTTCCCCCTACTTTCTGATGACAAAAAAGTTGTAGTAGAAAAATACGGTGTCTGGAAAGAAAAATCTATGTTTGGTAAAAAATATATGGGGATACAACGCGATTCATTCCTAATA
Organism: Candidatus Magasanikbacteria bacterium CG_4_10_14_0_2_um_filter_33_14; assembly: GCA_002793035.1. Classification (GTDB taxonomy): domain Bacteria; phylum Patescibacteriota; class Patescibacteriia; order Magasanikbacterales; family UBA922; genus UBA1557. The sequence continues at coordinate 27,288 of PFPL01000033.1, read as the reverse complement.
GGAAAAGATGGTAAAATTATTAAACATTATGAAAAAGTAAATCCTGCTAAACATGTTGATGAAGTAATAAAAGATTTGAAATCTCTGAAATAGAGTTCAAAAATAAAAAAACGGTCTAATCTAACAGACCGTTTTTTTAATTTAAAAATTACACAAATTATCAAAACGTAGTTCACATCCGTAAATCTGGATTATCCGGATATCCGGATTTTACGCCAGATGTTTCACAATCAACTTCATCTCTCTCTTATACATATACCAAGATACTACGAAAGCTGCAAAATCAGCAACAGGAAAAGCATACCAGACACCCTCTAAATGAAAAAAGAAAGGTAAGATAATTACAAGAGGAATAAGAAAAATTACTTGACGCAAAGATGACATAATAAATGATGCCCAAGCTCTACCCATGGCTTGATACATACCAGCACTGACAACTTGTAATCCCATTGTTACCATAAAAATAATAATTATTCTCATAGCATGTGTACCAAGAGATAATAATTCAACATCAGTACTAAAAATACGCATAAATGTCCCAGCAAATACAAACAATATTACAAAAGAGATTAGCGCCATCATTGTTGTAATTTTTAATGATAAACTAATAGCTTGTTTTACTCTGTCTGATTTTCTAGCACCATAATTGAACCCAACAATAGGTTGCATACCTTGAATAATTCCAAACATTGGCATGAATATAAAAGCCAAGAGTCTATTGATAACACCAAAAGTAGCAATCGCCACATCTCCACCATAAACAGCCAATGTATGGTTTATAACGACAGACATGACGCTACCAGAGGCCATACGGACAAAGGAAGCAACACCCAAAGCCAAAGTTTCTTTGACTATATACCACTTCAATTTCAAATTATAAAAATGGATACGAAGCAAACTATGAGTCTTGCTAGAAAAGTAATACATCACATAAATAAATGAAAAGAATTGTGAAATAATAGTCGCCCAAGCAGCACCAGCCAAACCAAGCTTAAAACCAAAGATAAATATTGGATCCAAAATTGTATTTAGAATCGCACCAATAAGCATGGTAAACATCGCCATCTTTGCATTGCCCTCTGCACGAATAACATTGTTGGCAGCAACAGTTACAGAAAAAAATAAAGTACCAGCAATCACAATACGTCCATACTCAAGAGCAGGACCCAAAATACTTTCGGTAGCACCAAAAGCAATCAAAATTGGTTTAATAAAAATAAGACCAAAAATTGTCAACAAAATTCCCAAACCAAAAAGTAAAGTAATTACATTTCCCAATACTTTTTCTGCTTCTTCTTTTCTGTCTTCACCAAGACGACGAGAAATAATTGAAGAACCACCAATACCCACCATCATCGACAATGACATTACAATCATAGAAATCGGAAATACTATAGCAATACCAGCAATACCTACCACACCAACACCATGACCTACGAAGATAGTATCTACCAAATTGTACAAAGCCATTACAAACATACCAATCATAGCTGGAGCCGATAGTTTAAATAACAATTTTCCAATACTTTCTTCACCTAGAAGTTTTCTTTGTTTTTCCATAGATTTTATAAACTTAAGAAACTAAATTATACATTGAAAATGAAAATTAAACAATAATACATCCTAAATACTCATAAAAAAATAGCTAATTATTAGCTATTTTAAAATTAAAAAATTGTTTAATTAAAAATTGTTTTAAAATTCAAAATTAAAAATTTTTAAATTGTTTCTGTGGGCCGGGAAAGATTCGAACTTTCGAAGGCAGAGCCAGCGGATTTACAGTCCGCCCCAGTTGACCGCTTTGGTACCGACCCATATAATGACAATTTACTTTTAACTATTGACAATTGACTAACTATATAATTTTCTTATGAAACCACCCAATTGTTTAACAATGCTTGTTGCTTCAAGCAAGAAATTATCATAAATTATTTTAGATAATAAATTTAAATCTTGCATTATATCTAAACAAGCGACTACTTCATTCATAGAAGAAATAGATGTTTCTAAAAAACGAGCAAATTCTTTATCAGATTTTTTAGCAGAACCTTCAGCAATATTTAATATTACTGATAATGATGCTCTACTTATTTGATCTTTTAAAGAATATTGATTTTCAAAACCATTAATCAATGACAATATTCTTTTATGAAATACTTTTGTTTGTTTATAAACAGGAAAGTCTAAAAAACGAAAAGTGTTCATAAATACAATTAACAGTTAAATGTTAAGTGTCAAAAGTCAATTGTGGTATTGGAGCCATCTCGGGGATTCGAACCCCGGACCGACGGTTTACAAAACCGTTGCTCTACCAGCTGAGCTAAGATGGCATATAATAATTGCTCCACCTCCCGATTAAATCGGGAAAGATGGCATATAATTGCTTACCTCCCGACCAAGTCGGGAAAGATTGCACGTACAGTTGAAAAATATAATCAACAATGACAATATAATAAATTATTAAAGGACAATTGTCAACCTCTAATTGTTAACACCTAAATTTACTTTATTTCATCAATTCTTTGCCTAAAGATTTCAAGCTTCTGATTATCAGGATTTATCATGCGTAATTGCTTATAACCTTCTTCAGCCAATTCTTTACGCTTGAGTATTATACTAGTTTCTATAAAATTGTCAACATATCTAGGGTTCTGTGGCTCAATATCCAAAGCCTGTTCAATAGCCTCCAAAGCTGTTTCATAATGTTTCAAATAAAACAACAATTCGTGAATCTTCAAAAATCTTTCAGGATTATTTGGATTTGTAAGGACAGCTTGTTGATAATATTCTACAGCCTTTTCTTTATTTCCCTCTTCCTCACATATTTCTCCCAATTTTACATTAGCATCTTCGTCTTCTGGATCAAGTTGTAAAAGAAAATCATAAGTTTCTTTGGCCTCAGACACTTGGTTTTGAGCATAATAAACTGCTGCCAAACCACGATAAGCTTCTTTATTTTTTGGGTCATGCTTAAGTGAAGCTAAGAATTTCTTTTCAGCTGTCGGATAATCTTCAATAGCCAAATCATTTTGAGCATCTTTTACCAAATCTTTGGAAGTCATTACTTTTTCTTTTCTTTGTTCTTTCGTAATACTAGGACCATTTTCAATCTCTGTAGTTGAACCTACTTTTCTTTCTACTTTACCAACAAGAATACGAAAGGCTAATTGAGTTTTTTTTAATAATTTTATAAAAGGTTCAAGTCTTTTTTTGAAATTAGAATAATACATTTTTTCTCTCTGTTCTGATTTACGCATTATAATTCTATTTTTACTACGTGCAGTTTTTATTTCTGGTAAAGTTTCTACATCCAAAAGTAATAACTGTGGATATTTACGCACAATCACAAAAATTATTATCACTAAAGATAATACAATAAGGATAAATGGTAAAATATTGGACATAAATCTATTTCAAAACACTTTTTATAATATTAGTAAACTCTGGAAGCTTAGTTGACGCACTACCAATGAGTATACCATCTATTGTCTCAAGCGTTAAATATGATAACACATTATCGTTGTTTACACTACCCCCATAAAGTACAGGTACAGAAATTTTGCTATATTTAGCTATTTCTGATTTGATAAAGACAATTCTATCAACTGCATCAGCCGGCAAACAAGCATTACCTGTCCCAATAGCCCAAACAGGTTCATAAGCTACCAAAATCTGACCATCCTCAAAATCCAAACCTTCAAAAGCACGTAATATTTGTTTTGATAAACGATATCTAGCTTTATCATTATCTTTGTCTTGTTCGGTTTCTCCAATACAAATGACAGGTTTGAGTCCTGCATCTAAATAACTTTCTATCTTGGCACGAACATCTTTGTTTGTTTCACCAAAAATATGACGACGTTCAGAATGTCCAGCCAAAGCATAAGTACAACCAACTTCTTTGAACATCTCAGCTGAAATCATACCTGTATAAGCACCTTTGGAAGGATGCCCTGCATCTTGTGATCCTGTTTGAAAATGTCCTTGCAAAATGTCTGTAACATCTTTCATTGCTAAAGCAGTTGGAAACACTGCAAGCTCTACATTTTCATTCTCAAAATTTTCTTGTACTAAAGAATTAGCCAATTCAACTGATTGCTTATAATCAAGATACATTTTCCAATTGCCAAATAAATATTTCATATTTTCCTCTTTGTTATTCTTTTTTTATTAGGGGGAGCCTACCTGTCGGCAAACAGGTTAGAAAGGGTCCATCTTTGAACAAGACGTTTTATCTTGCTAAAGACCTCCCCTAGCCCCTCCTATTAGGAGGGGGATTTATTTAATTTAAAATTTAATATCCTTTTTATCTACATTTCCAATAATAGCAACACGCATTTGATTCCATTTGAATACTTGCTTTGCTACCTTTATTATATCCTCATTGGTAATTTTTTCAATCTTTTCTAATCTTTCTTCAGGATCTTCCATATTTTTGGAAAATAAAGCTTCACTAGCATAATAATTTGCTTGAGCACTAGAATCTTCAAGAGACAAAGTCATAGCTCCACGTATATGTGTCTTAGCATCTGCCAATTCTTTTTTACTGACACCTTTTTCACAAATACGCTCAATTTCTTTTTTGATAACAGCAATTGCTTTATTAATATTTTTGGCTTCAAGACCAGCTCTAACAAAAACATGCCCTGTATCACGAAAATTTTCAGAACCAGAACGAACCATATAAGCCAAACCACGCCTTTCACGAATTTGAATAAAAAGTCTAGAACTCATAGATCCACCCAAAATAGTATTCATAACTCCTTCAGCATAGTTTCTATCATCATTGTAATCAAATCCAGGGAAACCAAGCATAAGTTGTACTTGGTCGGTATCCTTTTTCTGTACCACAATTCTTTTATCTTTTTCAATTGGTCCAAAACATGCAGATTTAAAATCTCTTTTTTTGGCACCACTATTTTTGCCAGCACCAAAATATTTTTTGACCTGCTCTTTCACTTTTTCATCAATCGCTCCAGCCACGACAATTGTCATATTGTTTGGGCTGTAATATGTATCACGATATTTGATAACATCCGGACGTTTGTAACTACGTACATGAGCTTCGGTACCTGCAATATCACGACCTAGTGAACATCCCGCATACATTACATCTTCAAAAATATTATCAATATTCATAAGTGGATTATCCTGGTACATTCTAATTTCTTCGATGATTGGTCCTTTTTCTCTTTCCATTTCTTTTGGGTCAAACTTGGAATTGAAAAGCATATCTGACAAAATATCCATAGATACTTCAGAATATTTTGCATCAGCCTTGATATAGTAACCTGTATATTCTTTGCCGGTAAAAGCATTGTACTGTGCACCAAGCCTATCTATCTCACGAGTAAGATTCAAAGTGTTTGGTCTTTTCTTAGTACCCTTGAACATAAGATGTTCTACATAATGAGAAACACCTGCCATTTTTTCAGCTTCATAACGAGAGCCTACTGGATACATGACAAGAGTTGTCAAAGATTTGGTATCTAACAAAGGTATGAAATATACTTTTGCTTTATTTTTCAATTCTAAATATTCGTACATAATTTTATATAGTTTATAAAGTTTGTAAAGTTAAAAGTTTGTAAAGTTTTATAGAAAAAAATTTTCACTAATTACTTTATGAACTTTAAACACTTTTTACTTCTTGTGTTTTTTGTTTTGCTTTTTTCACCAATTTGAATACATACACACCCACAGCAATAATCACCAAAATCAAAACCAATGGATTATGTAAAAACATAGAAACGATAATAGTCACAATAGATAATACAAGAGCTACTACAAACGTTATTAGACCAACAACACTACGACTAATAGTACCGAAAATTGGCAAGACGTCGAGCAATACGCTAAGAGGTGCTAATACCATACCAAGACCAATCCACATCATAAGGAAACCAACTAAACGTAAAATCCAAAGTAAAGTTTTGTATTCACCATGCAAAGTACCTAGAGCATCTTCGAAAGTACCACTAAAAGCACGATAAAGTACCACACCAGTCTTAGCATCAGTCATCGGAGTAATTTTGCTACCAGTCAATCTACCAAAGAGAGTAACTGAAATAGGTGAAGTCACAGCACTATAACTAACACGCATATCACCTATTGTTGGAGCACTAACATTTTTTTCAGTAACATAAATATAATTACCATTCAACACTACATTTTTTACTTTTTCAGGAACTACAGTTTCTTCCACAACTTTAGCAGGAGTACCAAATTCGGCATTCAAATCTGCGTCACTAGCACTCAAAGATTTCATCAAATCATTTTGTGGAACTGTTTTTGCTGTAGTAGTTGGAGCTATTACAACTGGCAAAATAGTATTTTCTTTTGTCAAAGCAATTCCGGTAGATCCAGGCATAGTCAATTTTGCAGGTTCTACTTCATAGACACCAACTTTGGCATTACTTGCATACCAAGTATTGTTGTCCAAAGTTTTCATAATATTCTCATGACCCGTTGTAGATTGAAATTTGGAAGAATCAGGAGCATCTGACACCCAATCTTTTTTATATGTATAAGTTGTATCTGTAGTTTGTGAACCACCGACATTTGTTTTTGTCTTAGAGCTACTTTCTTCTACCCAAGCATAGACTTCTACTTTGCGAGTCAAAGCTAAATAATTATTTTCTTGCAAGTATATACCATCAGAAATTTTATTATCTGTAACCAAATCTCCATTAAGATGTACCAATTTATTTTCCAGATTAGCATCAGTATTTAGACTTGTCGCACTAATTTCTACAGCAGTAGAAGCTACATCTGATTTGTCTACTCTACCTTCATTTGTATAAAGTACTACAAAAGAAATTATGAAAATAAGAAATCCAAAAAAGATTCCTTTGATAGAATTACCTATACGACTAAAATAACCAGTTTTGGTAGTAGTAGTCACACTATTTACCACATTGTTTGGTTCTATTGGAGGCATATATATTTATATTATTAAATTACAATATTAATTATTTAATTTTTTTCTATAAGTTTATTAATAATTTTTTCAGCCACATTGATATTTGTAGCTTGTTCAAAACCTTTGAATTGCGCGGAAGTATTCACTTCGATAGCCAAATATTCATTTCCTTTTTTTATAAAATCAATACCCGCATAAAAGATATCTCCTTTTTTTAATATTTTCTTTGTATATTTTTTTATTTTTTCAGGTAGAGGTATTTGTTTTGCTGTACCACCAAGAGAAATATTTGATTTGAAACCAGACTTGGCTGTACGTTTTATAACACCTAATATTTTACCATCTAGACAAAGCACACGATAATCAGTTCCTTTAGCCTCTTTGACAAATTCTTGCAACATGAAACTAATACGATTATTTGGTAAAATATTTTTAGAAGCTATTTCAAAAGTATTTTTGATAAATTGCAATACTTCTTTTTCACTTTTTACAATTTCTACATATTTTCCAACAGTACTTATATTCTTTTTTATAATACAAGGGAAACCACCGATGGCTTTTATAATATCATCCATGTGATAAGAATTTATAAAAACAGTTTTTGGAGTTGGAACTTGTATCCCAGAAAAAAAGCTATTCGTTATAAACTTATCTGCAAAAGCTACAGCTTCAAAATTTGGCCAAACTTGTATATTTCTATCTTTTAAAAATTTTGAAACTACGTAGCCTGTACTCACATTTGCCAGAATCCAAGTAATATCATTTTTCTTAATTTTTAAGACATTACCTTCCTGATCTATTATCTGATTATCTTGAATAACTATTTTATATAGATTAACAATTTGAAAATCAATATTCTTTTTTGCAGATTCTTCCCTGAATCTGCGAATTCTATGATCTTTTTCACTATCTGTAAACAAATAAAATTTAATTTTTGACATAATTTTATACAAATTTAGCTTTAAAATAATCCTGTACATATTCCACTGTCTTTTTGTGATCATCCCCACAAATCACAACTACGACATCCCCTTTTTTAGCCAACTCAGCAGATCTTTTTATAGCTTTTTTTTCTTCCAAAATTCTTTCCACTTTGTCTGATTTTTTCTTACTCAAAATACCTTCGTAAAATATTTTAGAAACTTCTCCAGTTTTTCTATTAAAATCAGATTTTCTACCTTTATATTCTTTTCTATTTACACCATCTATTTTATCATAAACAACAAAACGATCATACTTGTTGGCGATATATTTACCTGTTTCTGCAATTATTTCATCTTGTCTGTCAGGTGCTAGACGGACTACACCTATTACTTCTCCATTACCAATACTCTTAGCCAATTTAGCCACTTCAACCAAAGAAAATTTTTCATGAGCATAATCAACTAAAATTTTTACTCCTTCTTTGTTTTCTAACAGAGTCAATCTACCACCAAATTTATCCATTTTATAATTTTTTAAATCTTCTTTATTTTGTTTAGTTATTTTTCCTCCATTAAATACAAGTAATCCAGCGATAATAAACATGAGATTATAAACTGAAGGCTTGAAATTACCACCAAAAGTCCATTTCACGTCATTTACTTTTATTATTTTTTGAGTCTTTTTTGCTGATTTTACTACTACACAAGCATTTTCAATAGTAATAAGACTACCATTATTTTTCAAATTTTTTTCAATATCAAAATACTTAAAATCAAAGCCAACAGGCAAAAAATAAATTGGTTTTCTAAATTCTGGTATAGAGCTTAATTGTGAACAAACATATTTATCATCAGCATTGAAAATAGCAGTTCCTCCTACGTCTAGTCTACTAAAAATAAATCTCTTAGCTTTGGCCAAATCAGCTTGTGTCTGTAATCTTTTACTTGCTTTCAAATGATCTTCCAAAATATTGGTAAAAATACCAATCTGATGCAATCCATAACCAAGTCCCGCACTACCACTACTACCAATAGCCGTTTCAAAGACAGCCGTAAAATCTGGAAAATATTTTTTTACATCCAAAAGGTACTTACCAGGACAAACAGTTGGTACCAACATAAAAAGTTTTTTACTGTCCTCCAAAGTACTTTTTCTCTTTTCATTTATATAATGACCATCTGTATCAACACGTAAAACATTTTCTCCACTTTTATAAATTATTTCACTCAAAGCACGAGTGACAGTTGTCTTACCTTTGGTACCTGTTATTGAAATTATTTTCATAAATACTATTTAGTGTAAACTATTTCCTGATTTTTTTTTATTTTCAATTTCTTTTTTTAATAAATCTATTTGAGTATCTAAAGCAGAAATACTATGTACCGCTTCATCATGATTTATAGAATGACTTTCTAAACTTTCTAATTTATCTAAAAGCTGTTCTAAAGTCATTTTACGAAAAATTTCAGACAAACTAGTTTCATCTAGCTCATGTTTTTTAGGATCAAATTTTTCAGACTCACCAGTATTATTACTAAACTCCAAATGCGTAGCCATCATATGCTTTTGATTAGAAAATAAAATTACTAATTAATTATATCTTTTTTCTTACTAATTTTTTTTAATTCTAAAAGAGTTTTAACTATTTCTTTTCTTTCATTTTCATCAGGAAATTTTATCTTTAAGATTTCATTGTTTATAGAATCTTCCTCAACATGTTGTGACCACCACAAAAAATCTTCTTTACTATACACTGGATATTTTTTAACCAAACTTAACAATTTTAATTCAAAATCTATTATAGAATATTCAAGACCTCCTTCTTGAAGATTTCTTACCATAAGAATAAATTATTAAAATTTACTAGAAAAATATTGTTCTAGATTCTCGATAGAGATTCTTTCTTGTTCCCTGCCCGCAATGCTTGAGCATAGCGATGCAGGCGGGCATAGTATCTCTATTAACTCAATCTTCTCTTTAGATAAGCTCTACCAAATCCTGTTTTTAATTGCTTTTCACGTGCTATCGCATCTTTTTCATTTAAGCAAGCTTCATAGTAAACAAGATCCATAGGTCTTCTGTCCTTTGTAGATTTTACCAAACCACTATTATGTTCTTCAAATCTATTCTTCAAATTTTTTGTATAACCAATATACAAATTACCATCTTTTTCACTCTTTAATACATATGTATAAAAGAATTTCATACTACAAATTTTTCAACAAAATATTTCTCTAAATCATCAATACCAATTCTCTCCTGTTCCATCGTATCTCTATCACGTACAGTCACTTTCTTATCTTCTAGTGAATCAAAATCAACTGTAATACAATAAGGAGTACCAATTTCGTCTTGTCTTCTATAACGTTTACCAATACTTCCTGTCTCATCATACTGAGTCATATAAGTTTTGGATAACGTATTTTGGATTTCATTACAAATATTTTGCAAAGGTTCTTTCTTTGAGAGTGGCAGTATTGCCATCTTGATAGGCGCCAAACTCTTGTGAATACGCAATACCACTTCTTTTTCATGTTTAGCATCTTCTTCCCCACTTCTAGCATCTAGCTCTTCATAGGCGTCTACAAGAAGAGTGAAGACATTTCTGTCGAGTCCTGATGAAGCTTCAATAATATATGGCACATATTCTTCATTTGTTTCTGGATCACGATATTTCAAATTTTTGCCACTAAATTTTTCATGTTGAGTAAGATCAAAATCTCCACGGTTATGAAGACCTTCTATTTCTTTCCAACCCCAAGGGAAATTGTATTCGACATCATAAGCAGCTTTGGCGTAGTGAGCCAATTTTTCATGTTCGTGATAGCGAAGATTTTCAGCTTTCAATCCTAGAGATTCCCACCAAGCCAAACGAGAACTTTTCCAATCTTCATACAATTTTTCAGCTGTTTCAGGCTTTACAAAATATTGCATTTCCATTTGTGAAAATTCTTTGGTACGGAAGATAAATTGTTTGGTTGTGATTTCATTGCGAAAAGCTTTACCAACTTGAGCAATACCAAAAGGAATCTTGGCGCGAGTAGCAGTCTGAACATTTTTGAAATTGACATAAATACCTTGAGCTGTTTCTGGACGAAGATAAACTTTACTACTGTCATCAGTCTTACTTAGCTGAGTTTCAAGCATCAGATTGAAATCACGAGCAGGTGTGAGTTCACCTTTACAATTTGGACAAACAACATTATTTTCTTGCAAAAGTTTATTTAATACTTCTATTCCCATTTTATCATCAGCTTCTACTCCGACAGTCTCAAGTAAGTGATCAGCACGGTGACGCATCTTACATTCTTTACAATCTACAAGTGGATCAGAAAAACTAGCCACATGTCCACTAGCTTCCCAAACGCGAGGATGCATGAGGATGGCAGCATCAAGTCCATAAATATTATTGTGTCTTTGGACCATTTCCTTCCACCACAATTCTTGCAAATTATTTTTTAGCAAAATTCCCAAAGGACCAAAATCATAGACAGCAGCAAGTCCATCATAGACTTCTGATGATTGAAAAATAAAACCTTTTTGCTTAGCAAAATTGACTACTGATTCGAGTGATTTCATATAAATAAATTATTATGTTTATTATAACATTTTTTACTTGTTGCGAGAAGCTGACCTGTTAATTTAGTGTTTTTTATAACACACCATATAAACAAGAAAAATAAAACTTTGACAAAATTTTATAGCTTTTTTCGCAATAAAAAAATAAAAAGACCTCTTGATAGAAGTCTTGGGGTCCTAAACTGACAAGCTCTCAAAAGAAGAGAGGCTTGCCGGCCGTAGCTTGCCTGAGCTTTAGCGAAGGTAAGCGAAGGACGGTTCCACCCAAGTTCTCCGCTGATTTACCATTTTAGAACGAAATCAGCAGAACACTTTTTTAATTTGTATCACCTCGAAACTCGCCAAAAGTTTGTCATTAGTGATGGCTTAAATATAGCAAATAGTGCGACTTTCGTCAATATAGCAATTGAGGACCTCCGGAGATTTTTTGTTTGAGCAGAAATCTCGAAAACTGCTGTTGATGTTGGAGAAATTACTTAAAAAGGATCGGGCTCTTCGTGAGAGACTCGACCACAAGAACTTACAACTTGCACACTGTTGTCCTCTAATGACCAGAGGATCTCCTTAACAATGCAGTTGCTCTCACGGCAGGGGCACTGCTTGAAGTGCTCCCCGATGATAGCCTTGCGGTGACACTCAAAAATCCCGACGTTCAACTTCAACATCTTAATCCTCCACAAATCGGACGACCCTGCGTCCGAAACCCAGTTAATTTTATATGTTAAAATTTCAAAGTCAAGTTGATAACTTTTTTGAATAATGAAAAAAAGCTTCTAAATTTTTTAGAGCGTTTATATTTGACTGAGTTTAGTATTATTTTTCTAGAATCAAAGTAATCGGCCCATCATTTACCAACTCCACTTCCATATGTTCGGCAAATTTACCAGTTTCAACACGCTCGACTTTTTCTTTTATTTTATTTACAAAATATTCATACATCTCTTTGGCTTTAATAGGTTCTTCTGAATCTGTAAAGCTTGGCCTAGTCCCCTTCTTACAATCCCCATAAAGAGTGAACTGAGAAACGACAAGGACTTCACCCGACACTTCCAAAATATTTTTCTCCATAAAGCTGTCTGAACCAGCATCAGAAAAAAGACGCAATTTACAAACTTTTTCAACAAGAAAATCAGATTGTTCTCTAGTATCACCTTTGCCAATCGCAAGTAACAGTAAAAAACCATTGGATATTTCACCAACGGTTTCATTGTTTATTTTAACATTTGCATTTTTAACTTTTTGAAGAACGATTCGCATAAAATAATTTACAAATTTTCATTTTCCAATTTTCAAAAAAATATTTGAAAATTGTAAATTAGTAAATTGAAAATTTAGATTGTTGTAATCTCTTTTTCCTTTTCTTCTCCAATTTCCTTTACTTGATCATTATATTCTTTTACAAGTTTTTCTAATTCATCTTGTTCATTGAATTTTTCATCCTCTGAAATTTCTTTTGCTTTTTCAAGTTTATCAATCTCAGTACGAACATCTTCACGAATTTTGCGAAGTGTAATACGAGCATGTTCCAATTTTTTATGAAGAACTTTGATAAGTTCTTGACGGCGTTCAGCATTTAATTCAGGAAGTGGTAGACGAATAAGCTTACCATCATTAACAGGGTTAATTCCCAAATCAGAATTGCGAATAGCTGATTCTACAGCTTGAGAAAGACCTTTGTCCCAAGGATCTACATTTATAGTTTTAGCATCAGCAACAGAAATAGAAGCTACAGCCTTTAGAGGTTGTTTACCTCCATAAGCTTCTACAACAATATCTTCAACAAGAGCTGGTGTCGCACGTCCAGTACGTAGACTAGAGATATCTTGCTTCAAAAAGTCGATGGCTTTATCAAAAACTACTTGATTATTTTTTACAACATTCATATTTAAAACTTTTAAACTTAATTTTTTGGTGGAATAGTAAAACCTAGATAAATCCAACCATCATTATCAGGATGAGAATAAAGAACTGTTGGAATTTGCTTAGAAGGTAATTTTCTAGTTTCCCAATTTTGACCACCATCTACAGTTCTATAAAAAGTAGACTTTTTTACATCATTGGTAGAAGTATAGTACATTTCACTGTCATTAGTACGACTAACAGAGAAAGAATAAATATCTACACTACCAGGAGGAGTAACCAATTTTACAGGTTCCCACTCTTCACCTGAATTACGTGATGTCAAAATACCATATTTAGAAATCCAGAAAATTTCTTCAGCTTGGCCAGGATACACCAAAAAGCGACGATAATCAAGTGCACCAGTATATTCCTTTAATTTTAAGCTCAAATCTGTCCAAGTCTCACCAAAATCTCTTGATCTAAATAAACCATTTTTCAAAGTAGTGACAAACATCAAACCTTCTTTATTACTATCAAAAACAACACTTCTAGCATAACCTTTGAAAGTGTTTAAAATAGCCCAGTGAACACCACCATCCACACTCTTTAACAAAGCACCATCACTCTCTGTCATATAAAGATTTTCTGGATGAAAAGGATCGAAAGCAACTTCAGTAATAGAAACATCAGAACGTCCTTCGATAAATACTTCTTCCCAAGAACGAACACAATCAGTAGTTCTAAACATTTGACGTCCATTGGTCGCAAAAATACTACACTTGTCATTAGGATGAATAGTAACAGAACGAATCATAGAAACATTCAAAGGAGCTCCAGATTGTTTCCAACTTTTTCCACTATCAAAGCTATAAAAAAGCCCACCTTCTCTAGATCCCCAATACAAACCTTGAGCATCTTGTGGGTCTTCAAATAAACTATAGACACTCATATTTTCCAAAGTCTTAGTACCTTGGTTTGTTGGCATAGCTGAGACAGACACCCAAGTATCTCCTCTATCCGTTGACAAAAATACACCGGCAGGACCAGAAGTACTTATGTCTTGTTCATTACCAATATTCAAACAACCAGCTCCAGTCAGCAATACTACAGCCAACAAGCTAGAAAAAAATGCTAATTTTTTACCCATAAGATAAATAATAAATTAAATAATTAAGGTATTTGTAATAAAATATTTTCGACCAATAGTCTAGGATGAATATTTTTTCCAAGATTATTTCTGGCCTGTTTTAAACTATTGTACAATTTTTCAAAAACTTCTTTACTAATCTTCCCATCCTGTAAAGAAAGATGTAGCTTAATTTGCCAAATATTTAAAATTTGCAAAAGATTATTTCTAGCTTGGATATGGTCACTTTTATCTCCAAACAATTCTTCTACCGATTTCAACTTTTCATAAAAAAGTTTACCAAACAAATCATCAAAACGCTGTGTCTCTTGAAGATGTTTATCATAATAATCTTCCTCTGACATTAATTTTACAGTGATTCCAGGTAAACCGCAAGAGTATTTTATGATATATTCTTGTTTTTCTGTTGGTAAATCACCATTTAAAACAAAATCTCTAATAATTTCTTCTGAAACAGTCGTAAAATTTATCAATTGACAACGAGACAAAATTGTTGGTAATAATTTTTTTTCATCTACTGTAATCAAAATAATAATAGTTTTTTTACCTGGTTCCTCCAATGTTTTCAAAAGAGCATTACTAGCAGAGGTGTTCAATAAATCAGCATTATTGATAATAGCTACTTGATAACCTCCCAAAAAAGAATGTTTGGACAAAAAACTTATCATTTCACGAACTTGATCAATACTAATATCTTTTGCCAACTTACCTGTTTTTTCTTTGATACTCTGTTCTAGTAGATAAAAATCAGTAGAAGTAAAAATTTTGTTCACATTTACACCCAATATTTGAGCCGCCAAAAATTTAGCTACACTAAATTTACCTACATTTTCAGGTCCCGAAAAACAATAAGCATGACTAAAATTATCATTTTCTTTAACTTTTTCAAAAAAATCCAAAACTCTTTTATGTCCTATAATACTTTCCATATAGGCATATAATAGCATGAAAACATCTATAAAGCAAGATAAAAAGTCTATTAGCCTTTTTATTATTTAATCAATAATTCAAAAGTCTCTTTTGCACATTTTTCCCAAGAAAACTCTTTTGCACGTTTTTTACCAAGAATAATTTTTTCTTGACGCAATTTTTCATCCGTCAAAAATATTTCTACTTTGTCAGCAATGTCTTGATAATTGGCAGGGGCAACATACAGACAAGCATCACCACCAACTTCAGGCAAACTACTAAAATTAGAAGTTACCACCGGCACCCCCGCTGACATAGCTTGTAATATAGGTAAACCAAAACCTTCATAAAGTGAAGGAAAGACAAAAATTTGGGCAGCTGACAAAATAATTGGTAAATCATCTTCTTCCACCCATCCTGGTAAAATAATATCTTTTTTGTAAAAGCTTGTTTGAATAGCTTCTTTTACTTCTTCAAAACCAAAACCTGCTTTACCAACCAAAACCAATTGTAAATCTTTGTTTTTTTCTTGTTTTTTCAAAATTTCAAAAGCTTTGACAATACCTAATGTATTTTTTTTGTATTCAAGTCTAGAGATACTGAGTAAAAATTTGGAACCAATATTGTATTTATTTAAAATATTCTTTTTTACAACATCCGAAAAATTATTTTGATAAACTTCATTAAAACCATGATAAACAACTTTTATTTTTTCTAGTAATTCTTTTTTCAAATTCAAACAACCTATTTCTTTTTTAGTAAAATTACTTGGTACAATTACTTTGGCAACACTTTTCAAAGCAAATTTTACAGACCACAAATAATACCAATTTTCGATTTTGCTATATGATTTTGGAAAACGCAGTGAAGCGATATCATGAATAGTGACAATAGTATTCTTGGGATGAATGAGCGGACAAACATGAGCAGGTACAAAAAATGTATCTGGCTTATGAAAAAACATTTCGAAACTAAGTCTAAGCTGTGTCCAAAATATTTTTGGAGGCCAACTTAATATTTTTTCTTTCCAATTTTCTGGCAAATCAATTGCTAAATCATTTAGTAAAGGTCTGCTTGTATACAAAATAACTTCATATTCTTTTGGAATTATTTTTTTTAATTTTTCCAAAAGATAGACTACATACCACTCTACACCTGTCTTTTGATCATTGTTTACGTAAGAAACATCTATACCTATTTTCATAAATAAATTTACTTAGTAAAATTCACTAATACACAAAAAGTCTTATATTCTTATTGCTTTTCTTTTAGTCTTAGTAATTTTGAAAACTGCCAACAAAATAATAATCAAACCAATCCATTGACCTAACCCTAATATTTTACCATGAATAAAAAATTCCAACAAAATAGAACTAAAAGGAAATACCAACTCATAAATAGTAGACTTGGAAGCCAACACCATTTTTAATCCATAATAATAAATAAAAATAGAAGTACCACCCGTCGTCAACGCAATCAATATAAAAACAAACAAACTCTTAATATTCAAAAGAGAAAAACCAGCTAAACCCAAATAAGATGTTTCTAAACCAATTTTTTTAAAAAATGTCAAAAATAAAATAATTATTAACATCAAAGTAGTAGTCAAAATAAAACGCAAAGCTGTACCTAAGCTGTGACTTATCTTGTCTACGGCTCTCTTGGAAAATACTGTCGAAGCACCAAAAGAAAAAGCAGCAATAACAGATAATAGAGCCGGTCTAAACATACCAGAAAAATCAATACTACCAAAACTAAAACCAAAAGTAAGTAAATAACTTCCCAATAATGCCAACAAAGCCCAAACATAAAAACTTTTTTGCAATTTTTCTTTTAAAAATACAAAAGCTAAAAGTAACGCGAAAACTGGTTGCAATTTTTGTAAAAGTAAAACAACTGAAATATTCAGCCCTTGACTATACACTATTGAAATAGCTGCCACGATAGCCATAGTACCCAAGGCTCCACCAAAAAAAGCTACCAACAAAAAAGAAACCCAATCTTTTTTATCAAGATTTTTTAATTCAGAGAATCTCTTGAAATAAAAATATAACAAAAAAACAGAAGATGTAGCATGCAACATAAAAACAAAAATTGGGATATCTGTCATACCCAACTTCAAAACCCAAGGTGTGAGGACTACTCCATCCACAGCCCACAAAAAAGCCGCAAACATGATACTAATAGCTCCTAAATAAACATTCTTCATATGAATAATTTTTGTAATTTAAATTTATTACCAAGATCCTCCACCACCTCCACCAAAACCTCCTCCAGAAAATCCTCCACTAGAAAAACCTGATGATGATCCTGAGTTTTGAGCAAAACTAGTATTAGCAACAGAACCAAAACTACTTAATTCATTTACAAAACTTACAGCAGAAAAAGTAGCCAAGTCTGCCCCAGAATACCAAGATGGTTGTTCCATGTAGATTCCTTCAAATTGTTTTGCCCATTCTTTTTCCAAACCAAACACCATGGCATATGGCAAAAATTTTTCAAAAGTTTGTGGATTTTTTTCTGGAGCATTATGAAATTTTATTCTTTCCTTTTCAGCTACCTTGATATATTCTTTGAGACCCAAAATATAATTTCTTGCTTTTACACCTTTGAGTGTCCTCTTGGACATGATAGCTCCAAAAAGAATAATTATAATTCCAGAAATAGCCAAATTAATAAAAGAAAAAAAGATAAATACAGGGAAACTTACCATTCCCAGAGCTACAAAAAATATACCAACAATATTATATACTTTCTTTACTTTAGCAGGATCTTTTTCAAAATAACCATTGTCAGCTGCAAACTTAGTCATTTCTTCGCTAGCATTTTTGAAACTCAAAAAAAGGGTAAACTTCAATTTAGATAGTTTCACTGAGTCCCCACTCTTGAAAAAAGCTTTCAATAAAATTTTCTGATATTCTTTCAAAGAATCATCAGCATCTTTTAATTTATCCAATTGATAGTCCACCTCTTTTGAAAATATTTTTTTTGTTTCTATTCTATTTATTTTTAGATAACCAGCAATTGCCAAATAAATAATTTCTGAACTGAGGTCTTCTTTATCAACATGTTCATCAAGAATGGTACCAACAATACCTGGTGGCAAATTGTCTGGTGAATCATACTGAGCAATTATTGGATCATGAAGTTTTTTATCACGACCTCTAAAAAACCAAATCAAAATCATTATTATTAAAACTAACAAAGGTATTCCACCAAATAAAAAAAATACTGCTAACACTACCAACCAAGCAGGAAATTCAGTTATAGGTTCTGGGACGGGAATACTTATAATTCCTTTTTCAAACCCAAGTACTACTGTCATTCCAAAAGATCTAGGTAGATTTTTGGTAGCAAAATTAGCACCTACTATTTCATCAGTACTACTTGCAGAGTGAGTAAGCTCAAAAAAATCACATTTGTTAGTACTACCATAATTTCCAGCATAACAAGTAACTTGACTATTTATTACCGGCGAAATATCCGGTAATTCAACTTTGGCTTCAATATTATCTATTGGAACCACCCAATCATTACCAGTCACATTCCAAAACAATTCATCGTGATCTTCAAAACTATTTAGAGCACCTGCCACATCGTAATCAATTACATAAGTTTTTTGACCAGTTAGTAAAATATTTGCGTCTCCTATTTTTATATCTTTTTGTTTACTTTTATTACTTACTACAAAAGTAATAGCATTATTATTTATATCACTAACTTGAATATTATCAATACTTATTTGATATTTTTTTCCATCGATTTTATATTCATAAGGGATATTTCTAAAAATACCATGTCTTTCTACATCACCAAAATCATAATCTATTTTTTCTTGAACATGAAGAGAAGAATCTTCATTTATTTTTATATTCGTAACAAAATTATTTATTTTTTCTTCAGCTTTTACAGGCGAAGCAAACAAAAAAATAGAAAACGATATCATTACTGCCAAAAATATTTTTTTAAACATAAAAGAGATTATTGGTTGATTAGATTATTTGTTTATTATTACACAACATATATTTATTAACTAATAATCCAGTAAACCAATAAACCAAATCTATCTAGTAGTAAGAATAGATCTCTTATAATTATCCAAATTTTCTAGGGCAATACCCGTACCCTTGGCCACACAAAGAAGAGGCTCTTCTGCGACATAGGCAGCCACACCAATAGCTTGTGAGATTAATTCATCCAAATTACGAAGTTGACTTGAACCTCCAGACATAATCATACCTTTGTCCATGACGTCTGCTGATAATTCTGGTGGAGTTTTTTGAAGAACTTCTTTGATAGCTTCGACAAGTCCTTCCAAATCATGCTGAAGAGCTTCAGTAGTATCATCAGAAGTTACCAAAATAGTACGCGGAAGACCGGTTACCATATCTCGTCCTTTTACTTCCATAGACAAAGGTTCATCCATGTACATTGCAGAACCAATGTCAATTTTTACTTTTTCAGCACTTCTATCCCCTATTGCCAATCCATATTTACGACGAATAAATTCAGCAATAGACTGATCAAATCGGTTTCCCCCAATACGTACTGAACCAACAGATACAATTCCACCAAGTGAAATCACCGCAATCTCAGCTGTACCACCACCAATATCAATAATCATATGTCCAGAAGCTGAACCAATAGGAATATCCGCGCCAATCGCCGCCACCACGGGCTCTTTGATAATATAAGCAGCTTTGGCACCAGCAGCCATAGCAGCGTCAACAACAGCACGTCTTTCTGTAGAAGTGATCCCAGCAGGTACGGCGACCATGACTTCCGGACGGAAAATACGCATACCGCCAATAGCTTTGTTGATGAAATAACGAAGCATAGCTTCTGTCGTACGATAACTAGCAATCACACCATCTTTGAGAGGTCTCTCAGCAATAATAGAATCAGGAGTACGTCCAATCATTTCTTTGGCTTCAGCACCCACAGCCAAAACTCTACGATCATCTTTGGAGATAGCCACAACGGAAGGTTCATTCACAACAATACCTAATTTAGGTACATAGACGAGTACATTTGTTGTTCCAAGATCGATGCCGACTTTTTTCATAGTATATTTAAATTATCAAAATTTAACATCAAACTCTAAATCTTTTGTTAATTCTGTTTCAAAATTATATGTATTGTCTCCAAATTTATTTTCTTCTTCTGCAGGTTCAGCTGAACTAATATCCGATTTAAAATTCAAGTTTAAATGTAAATCTACATTATTCATCCCAATCTGTTTTTGGACAAGCAATGAATAATCCAAATCGTCCAAAACACCAACCGGCAATTCATATTCAAATTCTAGCTCCTTTTCTTCCCCAGGTTCAATACTAATAAAAGTGCCAAACCATTGTTTTCCTCCCTCAGTTCCACCGTCTATTTTTTTCATATCGATTGTCTCTCCTCCAAATTTAGCAGCAAGCAAGAGTGAATCTGAAGGGACATAAACACGAGCATAGCTCAAATATCTTGTCGTACGCCAATCAAATTTTCCTGTGTGTTTATAAAGCATTTTTATGGTAGCAACATTTCTATCTATCGAATAATACAAATCACGCTTAATAACATAATCTGTCTTCAGAGCAGCCAAATTAGCATCCACCCAAAGTAAATAATCCCCATCTGATTCATTCATCCTACCTCCCCAATTATTTTTGGTCAAGATATCTTCTTTTTTTTCTGACAAAGAGAAGATTACTATATTTTTTTCTTTTAGTAAAGCAAGAGCCAAATTCTTATATTTAGACAAATTTTTAAAAATGTCGCCTTTGACATGATTCATCAAGGCCAACATAAAAGTTTCCAAGATATCTTTTCTTTCATGAAATTCTAATCCTTTGTCATCATAGGCGTATTCTACTTCATATTCTAATTTTTCTATCACATTTTGAGAAGTAAATTCAATACCATCTACCACAAAAGGACCCGTTATCAGCATCAGATCTTCCAAAACATCTGTAGTAACACCAACAACACCATCTATATCATCAGCCCCTACATTATTACCATTTTTATAAAATTCCAAAGTTTTTTCCGAACTAAAAGCAAAATCTGGTGACCAATTACTATCACGGAAATACCATTTATCCACTCCCAACTTATCTTTAAGTATTCCAGGAGGATTATCCGAAGAAGAACTTTTACTAATATTTTCAGTACCACCCATTTGCAAAATACTAGTCTGACCTTTGTCAAAATGCATAGTAGCATAAGAACCAATAAAACCTCCACCAGGACGCAACTCCGTATTATTTAAAAATAAAAATAAATAAGTTTTTGGTTCTTCAAAACCAAGCAAATCAGGAATAATATTTAACAAATCAGAATTTTCATCACCCACTTGTTTTATAATTTGTTTCTGAACAAAATCAGATTCTAGTAACTTTTCTGGTGTAAGATTTTTGACAAAACTGTAGGCATAAAATCCACCAGCAAAAATAAACAAAAAAACGATAAACAAAACCCAAGGCCATTTTTTTCTTTTAGGTGTAAAATTTGTATTCATAAAAATAATAAAATTATTTTCTCTTTTTCTGAGAAACATTGAAACCTAAATATTTTCCAAATATCAAACGAGTTACTGCATCAATAGCCGGAATAGCTGATAAAAATATCATAGATATTGGCAGAAGCACCCATTGCAAAAGCATAATAATATACATATGCTTAGGTTGACTTGCTTTTGGTTTTGGTAAAAGTGGTAAACTAAAAATTGCCGACAAAATAAGCCCTACCATGGCTAAACCCATCAATTTTTCAAGCATATAAGGTGCGTTTAAAAACAAAGCACTCTGTCTCACGCCTTCATCGGCCAACCATAATGGCAAACGACCCAAAATAGTAATTATAATAGCCGCCAAAGCCCAAGACCACTTACCTTCCCACTCTACAAAAACCCATTTTATCTTTTTCCAAAGTGGAATCTCTGGATGTTTTTTGAATTCCCAAAGTAAATATGGAACATGCTCTACACCCCAGGCCCAACGACGTTGTTGTTTGTAGAGATTAGACATACTCTTCCACCACTTATCATCACGTACAGTATCCATTGATACAGGTACATACATTGGAGTTACACGATAGTCTCCTCCATTAGCAAGCAAACACTGATAAAAAATTCTAGAATCTTCACTCACAATTCTTTTTTCATGAAAGCCAGCTTTGACAAGTGCTGTAAAACTAAGTGAATGAGAAGAAAAAGTAACAAGAGCATCCTGACGAGCAAGCGACGTCATCATCCAAAAAGTAGTACCAAAAGCCATAATTCTCAAAATCGAAGGAGATTCCCACATGTTGTTGTTATAAAGCGCTACCGGCTGAAAAGAAGTTTTGGTAGGATCGTCTACTGTGGAATAAAGATAAGTCAGATAGGCAAAATATTGTTCATCACAAATAGTATCTATATCAAAGACAGTTACAATGACATTGTCATAATTCCAATTTTGTTTATCTACATATTCCTTTGCAATTTGTTCTGAATAATGCAAATTAGAACCTTTGCCTGGTGTTTCACCCTCTAAATCACCAGGGTGTAAAGTATATATAATATGAGAAAAAGAATCTTCGAAATTCTGTTTTACTTTTTCAAAAATATCTTCACAATGTTCTTTCTTACGAGCTTCCCCTGCTATCACTATAGTAAAATTATTTTTATCATAAACAGAATTTTTCAAAGATTTCAAAGCATCTTCCACTACTACCCATTCTTCATTGTATAATGTCAAAAAAACCAAGTGATGTTTTGTTTTGTAATCTGGTATTTCATGAAAAAGTGCTTCTTTCCAATTTACTTTTTTTATTTTGTGATAGCGAAGCCAAGCAACATTGAGATAAAAAACAAAATTAGCCACTTTCAAAACCCAATAAACATCGAAAACAATGATAAAATAAATCATCCAAAGAGGTTTGATAAATGATAATATAATACCCAAAATAAGAGTAAGCCAGATAGACAAACCTGGCAAAATTTCATAAAAACGATATTTTTGATAATCTGTGAGCATATTTATTTTTTTGGCTTACCTATATTTGGCTCACCACTATAGGTAGCTGAAATATATTGACCTTTTGGTTGTTTTAATAAACTTGGTATCAAATCTTGTACTTTTACAATATCATCAGTTCCTATAGCCAAAAGTGGAATCTGCAAAACAAAAGCAAAAGTATTGGCAACTACACAAGCAATTCTTGTACTAGTAAAAGTACCTACTCCTACTACCACCATAATCCCTTTTATATTTTCTTTTACTACATTATTTTCAATAAAAAAATTATCAATACACAAAAGTAATTCTCTATTTTGTCCTTCAAAATTTTTTTCTACTTTTTTTTCTTCATCAAAAAGAACCAAATGAATATCTGATTTTTCTGACATGTCGATTAATAAATAGTCCATAAAATATATAAAGTAGTTTCTAAAAAAAATTTAAACCCCCAGCTCGTTTATAATTTTTAGATTATCAGCTTCAAAAAGAGCATACAAAAATTTATCCATAACATAACGTCTATCAGCAAACTCTTCTTCAGTCATTACAGTATAACGAATATTGAAACCAAATTCTTTTTCATAATCTTCAATAAGAGAAGACAGTACTCTTGGTTTTACTTTTCCAACAACTAACAAATCCGTTGGAGCTCTTTTGTCTCCTGTAAATTCTCCAGATAAAATCAACAATTTTACAGTTGTCATTTTGTCTTTGAAAGATTGGATAAATTCTTTCTGACCAATTACTTTATCTTTTACAAGTAAAGCTTGAAGTTCTGAGTATACTATTGATTCAGAATTCAAAATATAATATTTACGAAGTTTTTCTCCTACTTCCATTTCATTCTCTTTATTTTTTTCATCTGCTTCCTTTTCTTTTATAATATCCATATTAAGTAATATCTCAAGTTCACGACGGACAGCATTTATCTGAACACCGATATTTCTAGATAATTCTCTAACAAAAAAAGAGTTATCTGGTTCGGAAAAGAATAACCTTAATAATTTTAATCTGGTCTTTGAACCAAAAAGTTGTTCAAGCATAATTTTACAAATAATTAGTGTACTCAAAATTTTTACCCCCTAATTTCAAATATTATTGCCTATAAAAATTTTATTAACAAAAACTGGCATTAAATCTGTAATTATAGTATAATAATTAACGAGAATAAAGTCAAAGGTAGACCTTTGCAAACTCTAATATAGGATTAGAATATTAGCTATGAAAAATGGTTTAGAAATCCAAGAATTCTTTGTTGAAGGAGACAACCAAAGGGCATCTCATGTCCTACTACATATCGCAGAACCTATCACCCAAACAGAAAAAGATAAGGGCTATTTTTTTGCAATTATAGAAGTAAATGGCAGCTATTCTGAACAAATAAGCCAACTTCAGCAAATAGTAGACGACATCGAAATTCGCTATTATTCTGAAGAAAATAGTAATATAAACAATTATTTTGAAAGTGTTTTACAAGAAATCAACCAACAAAGTCATAATGTCCTACAATATACAGACAACAAGTTGCATGTTTTGGTAGGTATTATCCAAAAAAGACACTTAGTACTTGCATATCACGGTGAACCAAATGCTTATCTTTTCTTTGCTGGCAAAGAAGGTCTCCGTAGCACACAAGTCATAGAACCTGAAGAATCAGAAAACCACGATCAATTATTTTCGTCAGTTATTGAAGGCGACATGAAAGATGATGACTACTTATATGTTTCAACACCGAGTGTATCTGAACACTTTTCAGCTGATAGAGTCCGCAAAATCATCCAAAATAGAGCCACCAAACAAGGGGCTCTACACATTCAAAAAGTATTAGACAATCTAAAAGACGAGTATTCTTTTGGGGGTGTAATATTTCATACACCCAAACTACAATTGGAAGTCAAACGTTTCAAAAATATCAAAGCCGATGATGTAGGATCTCAAGCTTCCATAGATGAACTAGTAAATACTACCCGCAATACAGCAGATACATTGTCCCCTTCTTTACTCAAAAATATCAAAGATAAATTCACTACAACTTTTCAAAAAAATGAAACAAAAGAAATAAAGAAAAAAGAAACTCTGCTAAAAAAGACCAACCATGGATCTCCAAACCAATCTTATGGCAAGATAGAGACAAACTATAGAACAAACTCTCGTGATAAAAAACAAAAATTATCAGAAAAAATACTTATAACAATTGGAAAAGGACTTGTTCTTATTTTTACAGGTATATTTTTTGTAATAAAAAAAATACTTAATTTTGTTTTAAAAACCTTCCAAACAATCTTTTTTGTTATAACCAACAAGTCAGGACAAAGAACCGTACTTATGGATGATCTAAAAAGTAATATAAATGAAAGACGTGAAAGACTTCGCAATGTCAGCTTGATAAGCAAAGTACTTTTTATAGCACTCATAATTTTGGCTATAATATTTTTAGGAAGCATAATCTATATTAAAATAAAAGAAAACAAAGAAGCAAAAATAGCTCAATATGACACTATATTAGTGACTATCACTGAAAAAAAAGATGATGCCGAAGCAAAACTCCTATATGGTGAAGAAGGTAAAGCTCTAGAAATATTGGAAAATGCTAGCAACTTAGTAGAAACATTACCTCAAAAAACAGAAGAAGAAATAGCCAAATACAATGAAATGAAATCTTCAATAGATGAAATACTAAATAAACTTCAAAAACTAAATAATGTCGAAACAGAGCTTATTGCCGATTTGAATTCTCAAAATATAGATGGCGATTTAAACAAATTAGCCATTTTAGGTGAAGATATCTTCGCTTACTCACGCAAAGACGACAACATGTATCAAGTCAATATAATTTCCAAAGAAACCAAAACAAAAAATCATGATAACCAACAAAATCTAATATCCTCTGATACACCAAAAGAAGATGATAAAATGATTTTCTTATCCAAAGATTCTAATGTTTATGAATATACCAAACTAACAGAATCTTTATCGGCCAAAGATATTAGTTTCCCTCAAGATTCTGTAGATATTACCCAAATTTTTGTATACAATCGTAGACTATATACACTTAGTCCAAAAAGCGACCAAATTTTTAAACACAATCCAACACAAACAGGTTATGACAGAGGTACTGCTTGGATAACACAAAAGTCTGACTCCTTGAAAAATGCAATTTCTCTCGCAGTGGATGGTAATATATTTGTACTAACAGATGATGCTCACATATTAAATTTTTATGGTGGTGAACAAAAAAACTTTGAGATACAAGGTGTCCATCCAGAACTAGAAAGCCCAACCAAAATCTGGACCTATGCCAACTCTGACTACTTATATCTTCTAGAACCAAAAAATAAGAGAGTCATCTTACTTGATAAAGATGGTAATTTTATAGAACAATATACTTCAAATATTTGGAAAGAACCTCAAGACATGTTAATCGATGAAGACAACAAACTTGTCTATATTTTAGATGATAACAAGATTTATAAGTTTTCAACGAAATAAGAAAAAGCCAGAAAGGCCAAAAGCTTATTCTGCTTAATTTGCTTAATCTGCTATATTTTATAAACAAAAAAGACGCTTCTTAAAAGATAAGCGTCTTTTTATTTTTTTCTTTCAATGAAATAATTATTTCAAAGTAACTGTAGCACCAGCTTCTTCCAATTGTTTCTTCAATTCTTCAGCTTCAGCTTTCTTTACGTTTTCTTTGATAGCTTTTGGAGCTCCGTCTACCAATGCTTTAGCATCAGCTAGACCAAGACCTGTAGCAGCTTTTACAGCTTTGATAACATTGATTTTACTGTCACCTGCAGCTGTAAGTTCAACAGTGAACTCATCTTTTTCAGCAACAGCTTCACCAGCAGCAGCTCCAGGAGCAGCCATCATCATAGCTGGTGCAGCAGCACTAACGCCGAATTTTTCTTCAAGAACTTTTACAAGTTCAGCAAGATCTAATACAGACATTTTTTCTACCATCTCTACAAGAGATTTGA
>PFPL01000013.1 GCA_002793035.1 Candidatus Magasanikbacteria bacterium CG_4_10_14_0_2_um_filter_33_14 | reverse complement strand
ATATTAGCTAAAATATGCTATAATTTTTTCAAAATTGTGCAAGCATAGAATAATTATCTATATTATACACAGAAACCTCAAAAATTAGCAAATTTTAAAGGACTTTACAGACTTTATGGACTTTTGACTTATCAGACTCACACACAGATTGACAAATCTACCTCTTTCCCCTATAATCATACTTACTTTATATCAATTAAAAAATCGCTAAACTATGAAAACCCTAATAAAAAACTTTTTAATCGTCTTTGGTGTACTGCTTGTTATCACTGCTTTGCTAAGTACAGCCAATTTTAACACTGTAAAACCTGAAGTTGTCGGTATCAATGCTCTGATTCAGGACATCAATGAAGAAAGCGTCAAGTCTATCGAAGTCAAAGGTGATTATCTCTATGCTACTTTGAAAGACGAAAATGCAGCTCAGCTTGAAATAAAGAAAGAACTGGGTCAATCATTCTCTGAGCTTATGAGTAATTACGGTGTTGCTCCAGAAAAATTGGCTCAAGTAGATGTGACTGTAAAAGATGAAACAGGTTGGAAATTCTGGGCAGCTGTGTTGGCTCCTTGGATTGTTCCTTTGTTACTTTTCGGTGTGCTTATTTATTTTTTCACTCGTCAGGTGAAAGGTGCCAACAACAAAGCAATGGGCTTTGGTCAAAGTAAAGCCAAAGAAGCCAAGTCTGACAGTAAAGACAAAAAAACTTTCAAAGATGTGGCCGGTGCCAAAGAAGCCAAAGAAGAACTTATGGAAATCGTAGAATTTTTGAAAAATCCAAAAAGATTTACAGACATGGGTGCCAAGATTCCAAAGGGCTTGCTTCTTATGGGATCACCTGGAACTGGAAAAACATTGCTAGCCAAGTCTATCGCTGGTGAAGCAGGTGTACCATTTTTTCACATATCTGGTTCTGAATTCGTAGAGATGTTTGTGGGTGTTGGTGCTTCTCGTGTCCGTGACTTATTTAACAAAGCTAAGAAAGTCGCTCCCGCCATTATTTTCATCGACGAAATCGATGCTGTCGGTCGCAAACGTGGTTCGGGATTAGGCGGTAGTCATGATGAAAGAGAGCAAACTCTCAATCAAATCTTAGTTGAGATGGATGGTTTTGACCCAAATCTTGGTGTTATTGTTGTGGCTGCTACCAATAGACCTGATGTACTTGATCCAGCTTTACTTCGTCCTGGTCGTTTTGATCGTCGTATCGTGATTGACATGCCAGATATCAATGACAGAGAAGAAATTCTCGCAGTTCACGCCAAAAACAAACCTTTTGTCAAAGAAGTTTCTATTCGTAAAGTGGCCGAGCGTACTCCTGGTTTTTCTGGAGCTGATCTTGCCAATTTGCTAAACGAAGCGGCTATCACAGCTGTCAGACAAAACAAAAAACAAATCGAAGAAGTAGATGTGCTAGAAAGTATTGAAAAAGTTTTGATAGGACCACAAAAGAAAAGCCGTGTAATGACAAAGAAAGACAAAGAAATGACAGCTTATCACGAAGCTGGACATGCTATCGTCGGACACTTCTTGCCACATTGTGATCGTGTTCGCAAAGTCTCTATCATCGGTCGTGGTACAGCAGGTGGTTATACACTTTCGATGCCAGACAAAGATGTTCATTACAATACCAAAGCCAAATTTGAAAATGATTTAGCAATGATGCTGGGTGGTTATGTGACTGAAAAACTTGTTTACGGTGATGATATGCTTTCTACCGGTCCATCTAGTGATTTGAAAAAAGCTACTTCAGTCGCACGTTCAATGGTCTTGCGTTATGGTATGAGTGACAAGCTTGGACCTCGTCAGTATGCAGAAAACGAAGAAATGATTTTCTTGGCTCAAGAAATTCATGATAAGAAAAATTATAGTGAAAAAACTGCTGAGACTATCGATGCTGAAATTGACAGAATCTTGGATGATGCCAAGAAAACAGCAGAAAGAATCATCGCTGAAAATCGTCCTCAAATGGACAAACTGGTAGAAGTACTTATCACCGACGAAACTGTGGAAGAAGATAAATTTGTGGAAATTGTTGGTAAGGGTGTTCATCATGATGAGGATGAAAAAAAAGATTAATTTTCAAAATCTAAATTTAAGATGAAGGCGCTTTTTTGGCGTCTTTATCTGTCAATAATATGTCTTATTTAATAATCACAATTTCAATTTTACTCTCTGCTTTTTTTTCAGCCATTACTATAGGATTTTTGGGTCTAAAAAAGACAGAATTACAAAGTAAAATAAAGTCTGGAAATAAGAAAGCTCAGAAAATTTATGATGTTAGAAAAAACGGTAATTTGTTGCTTATCACTTTGCTTTTGGGTAATGTCTTAATTAACTCTATTCTTTCAGTTTTTCTAAATTCAATGTTTTCTGGAGTGATTGCTGTTGCCGTTTCTACTGCATTGATTGTTACCTTTGGAGAAATTTTACCTCAAGCTATCTTTTATCGTCATGCTATCAAACTTGGTTCTGGTCTTGTTCCTCTGGTTAGATTTTTTATTTTTATTTTTTACCCACTAGCTTGGCCACTTTCCAAAATTCTAGATATAGTTTTGGGCGAAGAAGAAGAAACTATCTGGTCCAAACGTGAGATGAAAGAAATGATAAAGATTCACGAGGATTCAGAAGATTCTGAGATAGATAGAGACGAAGAAAAAATATTGCTAGGAGCTCTTTCATTTTCTGACAAAAGAGTGAAGGAAATAATGACTCCAAAAAATGTGGTCTTTTCACTTGAAGAATCTGAAAAGCTAAATGAAAATATTTTGAACGAAATAAAATATTCTGGTTTTTCTCGTATCCCAGTGTACAGTGAAGAAAAAGATAATATCGTAGCTGTATTAAACGTTAAGTCTCTGATAAATTTACCTCAAAATAAAAAGGTTTCAGATGTACATTTGGAAGAAAAAATATTTGAAATAGATGAAGATACCAAGTTGGATATCTTGCTCAATATTTTTATCCAAAGAAAGAGTCATATTGCTTATGTCGTGGATGATTACAAAACTTTTTTGGGAGTAGTGACTATGGAAGATTTGCTTGAAGAGATTCTCAAGATGGAAATAATGGATGAGACTGATAAACATAGAGATATGAGACAATATTCTAGAAGTTTGCAAAGTAGAAGAAAGAAAAATTAATAATAATATTTTTGCACAAGCCGACTTTACAAAAGTCGGTTTTTTGTCGCTTAGTTTTTTAGTTTGTGTTATAATACAATTAAGATATTTTTATTAAGATTGTATTTTTTGATATGTCTTTAGAAGAAAAGAAAAATTCACAGGAAAATTATGATTGGTATATTACGGATGAAAAATTCCAAAAGTATTGGCTTTGGCATGGACTTTTCAATTCTAAAGAAACTCTAAAAAATAGTCCAAATTTTATTGTTAATCGTAAACAAATAGCTTATCTTCAAAGACAAATAGTTATTAGTTATTTTAAGAATTTTTTTCTATTTCCACTTTATGTCTTGAAGTTACTTAGTCCTTGGTATCTGAAGGGGAAAAATGATGTTGGCAAAAACTTAAAGAATATTGTAAAAAATAAGGAATTTAAACCACTTAGATTCGCTGTTTTGTCACAGACTATCCTTATAATTATTTTTGTTTTGCTTGGTTTTTTTATACTGTTTAGATATCCAGATACTAGTAATGCTACAGCTCTTTTTGCTAATGCTGTGGATTACACTACGGGTACAAATCCTTACTCTGTTGTGGCAGCAGATTTTGACGGAGATGGTAATAGTGATTTGGCTGTGACTAATCAAGGAGCAAACACTGTTTCTGTTTTTATCAACAATGGCGATGGCACTTTTGCTATCAAAGTAGATTATGGTACAGGCACTACTCCAACCATGGTCCAAGCTGAAGATTTGAACGGAGATACTTACAAAGATTTAGCCTTGGTAAATGAAGGTGGTAATTTATCTGTCTTAATGAACAATGGGGATGGGACTTTTGCTACCAAAGTAGACTATGTCGCTGGAACAACCCCATATGCTGTGGCTATAAGTGATTTGAATGGAGATACTTACAAAGATATCGCTGTAGCCAATGAGAATACAAACAATATAAGTATTTTTATAAACAATGGGGATGGGACTTTTGCTGGTTCTCAATCTTATGGAGCAGATTCTGGACCTTATTCTATCGCTCTGGGTGATATAAATGGTGATACTTACCCTGATGTTGTGGCAGCCAATCAATTATCTACCACAATTTCAGTTCTACTCAATAATGGGGATGGGACTTTTGCTAAGTCCACTAACTATACTGCAGGAGCAAATCCTTACTCAGTTGTCATGGATAATTTTGATAATGACGCTTATTTAGATTTAGCCGTTTCTACTGGAGATAATACGGTGGCTATTTTTATAAATGATGGCACTGGTCTTTTTCCTAGCAGGGTGGATTATGGCGTAGCTGCAATACCTTATCATTTGGGAGCTGATGATTTGGACAATGACGGTGACAAAGATTTGACAATTGGTTATTTTGGACAAAGTTATATTGCTACTTTACTCAATAATGGCGATGGTACTTTTGCTTTAGCTGTTGATTATCCAACCGGTGGAGATGCTGTTTCGGTAGCTATTTCAGATTTAGATAATGATGGTGACAAAGATTTGGCGGTTGCCAACTATAGTTCTACCACTCTTTCTATTTTATTAAATCAAACTATTCCACCTAATGCGGCCCCAACAGTAGGACCTTTGACGGTGGCTAGTTCGACAGATGGTTCTGGTAATATTAGTATTTCTACTACAGTAGATGATTCCAATTTGAATGATCTCAATATTTCTTATTATTATGATACTAGTACGACTACCTGTGCTTTGACAGCTACAACTACTATTTCCAATAGTATAAGTTCTTCTTTTGGTAGCCCCGTGGTAAACAATGCTAATTCTACAGGACAAGTAACTGGAGTTATTACTGATGCTGGTGCGAATACTGTCGGTGCTATTTGGAATTCTAAAATAGATTTACCAGACGCCAATGGTGACTATTGTATTATTGTTTATGCTTATGATGGGGCTGTGACGTCTACTGTAGCTACGACTACTGTAACATTGGATAATACTTCACCACCAACTCAAGATTTTACAAGTTTTACTTTAGCTTCTTCATCTATTAGTTTAGCTTGGGATAGTCCCGCTGACCCAAATGATTTGGGTAGTTTCACTGTTAGTAGTACAGTTGGCAGTTCAGTAAATACTACAAGCACTTCTTATACTTATGAACCTCTTACACCAAATACACTTTATTATTTCCAATTGAAATTATCTGATGATTATGGCAATAACAATGGTTTTTCAGCTGTGACTTCTACTTATACTAATTCAGCTATACCTCTCAATTTATCAGCTACAGCTATGGATTCTGAAACCATTGCACTAAGCTGGGATGCTAACAATAATCCTGTTGGGACTGTTTATAAAATATATAATGCCACAAGTAGAACTTATCCAGGTACGACTACTAGTACAAGTTATAATGTGACAGGGCTTACTGCTGAAACGAGTTATTCTTTTCGGGTGAGTGCACAATATTTTTCCAATTCAGCTACTTACAGTTTTGATAGTAATACGGCTAGTGCAACTACACTTGCCCCAAGTGCGCCGACTACACCAAGTGTTTCAGACTTTAGTAATTTTAGCAGTTCTGCTTTCGATGTATCTTGGGGGGCGACTGATAACACAGCATATTATATTGTTAGTTCGACAGCTTCTGTTGAGACTGCGACGACTAGTGCCACTAGTTATTCTTTGAGTGATTTGAGTCCAAATACTTTGTATAGTGTTCAAGTAAAAGCACATGATGGTGGTAGTCAAACTAGTGATTATTCTGTTGTGACCTCGACTTATAGTAATTCGGCGGTACCTCTTAGTGTTAGTGGTTCTGCCAATGGTCAGACTTCGATAATTCTTTCTTGGGCTACTAACAACAATCCTACGGGGACAGTCTATGAAGTTTATAATGTTAGTAATGATACTGTCGTTGGGACTACTACTGACACAACATATTATGTAAAAAACCTTTTGGCTGATACGTCATATCAATTCAAAGTTCGTTCTCAATATTTGCGAGATAGCTCTTTATATAGTTCTTATTCTGTTTCTTCTCAACCTGTTAATACAAGTCGTATAAGTAGTATGATAACTTTGAATTTGAAAGTTGCAGAGGATCCGACTTCTTTTGCTTTTCCTGGAGGTAATAGTCATACAGCTCAACTTTCAAACATTACTTCTGGGGCTGGTAAAATAGTTTTTCATTCTAATACTGTTGAAGTTACTTTGTCAGCAGGCCAGAGTCAAAATATTGATTTGTCAGGAAATGGTCATAATGATACTAATGTGATTATGAATTATGTTGGAGCTGATTTGGCCAATCTTAGTCTAATTGCTCTTTCTCAAGGAGGTGGAGCTATTACGAATGTGGTACCAAAAGTAAGTAGTGAAGCGACAAAAGCTGTTGTGATAAATAATGGAGATACTTCAACGAATATTAGAAAAGTAGAATTAAAATTTAATGTTACTGGAGCTGAACTTATGGCTATTTCTAATGATGTAGATTTTTCACAAATATCCTTTGAAAGTTATGGTCTTAGTAAATTATGGACTTTGTCTGAGGGAAATGGACTGAAAACTGTTTTTGTAAAATTTCGTTCTAAGGAAGGTGGTACTATTGTTTATTCAGATACTATTGAACTGACAGGTCAGAGTTTTTTTGATCCTAATGCTCTTGTGGATGTATTAAATGACTCAAGTAGCATTAAATGTAATTTGATAACAAGGAAACCTTATAAAAGTAAGACTAGTAATGGAGTTTATTATATTACGGACAATTGTACTAAGAGAGCTTTCA
Source organism: Candidatus Magasanikbacteria bacterium CG_4_10_14_0_2_um_filter_33_14 (assembly GCA_002793035.1). Classification (GTDB taxonomy): domain Bacteria; phylum Patescibacteriota; class Patescibacteriia; order Magasanikbacterales; family UBA922; genus UBA1557. Next base: position 11,165 of record PFPL01000013.1, on the reverse strand, counting down.
AAAATCCTAATATTTATTTTAGTCATTTTGCTAGTTGGTCTGAAGTGTTGATAACCAGTGATAAAATATTAGAGTCAATAAGCAATGATATTGTAGGATTCATGAATTTTGGTAATAGATTATTTTTAAAAGAAAAAACTTTGGTCAAGTCATCTAACAATCCAAAAGTTTATTTGATACAAGACGAACAAAAAAGATGGATAAAAGATGAAGAAACGTTTTTGAAATTAAAGTATAATTGGTCAGATATCTTGGAAGTAGATAGTTATGTTTTGGATAAATATCCAGATGGTAATATCTTATAATTTGTCTTTGTTACAAATATTGAGACTGGTGCATAAAAATGTGGGATGATATACTAAAAACACTGCTAAACAAAGCAGTGTTTTTACATATAATAACATAACCTTTTTTATTTATAAAAAAAGTATACCAAAAATGTGATGCACAATTCCCCTTCTACTAGTAGGGTCTAGGGGAGGTCTGGAGTATAATAAGACGTTTTATCTTGCTAAAGACTCCCTCTAACCTGCTGGCAGGCACAGCTCCCCTATTAGGGGGAGAACCTTCCTTTATTTTGTCATATTTTTATTGAGATTACTTAATAAATTCCACACTTTTATGCACCAGTCCCCAAATATTATAGACAAAAAAAGACTCATGAATGAGTGGTTTTTTTAATTTATAGATAATACTTCTCCAAAATAAACAATAATTCCGGAAGAAATTTTTCACCGCTTTCAATCATGTTTTTTATTTCTTCGATTGAAAAAGAATCAACAGCGGCAACTTCATCAAGATTTATATTGTAAGGTCCATTGAAATTACTTTTGAAAATTGTGAGGAATTTTTTTGGAATATTTTCTTTTTCATAGATTGTTTTACCAATAAATTCCAATTCACTTTTTGTTCCTAGCTCTTCTTCATATTCACGTATAGCAGCTTCTTCATAACTTTCACCTGCTTGCACATGCCCTCCAACAGCTGTGGACCAATGATTTGGACAAAATTTTTCTTCCTCGGTTCTTTTTTGTAAGAGCATTTTTCCTTCATTATTGAAAATAAAAATATGAGATATACGGTGTGGTAGAAGTTTGTCATAAGATTCAGACACTGTACATTGTCCTATTACTTCATCATTGTTGTTTACTATGTCTAGATATTCCATATTACTTCACAATAATAAAAGTAATATAAGCAAAATAAAGTAAGACAAAAAATACACCTTGCCAACGATTTAGCCTGTGTTTGTGGTGAACAAACATAAATATAAAGAGTAGAAGAGTCGCTATGATAGACATTATGACATCGCCATTTATATTCACATCAAAAGGAATAGGTTTGACTATGGCTGTCAATCCTAAGACCCAGAAAACATTGAAAATATTACTGCCCACAGCGTTTCCAATCGCAATATCAGTTTGTTTTTTGAATACCGCTACGATACTAGTAGCCAATTCTGGCAGAGAAGTACCTACTGCTACAATCGTCAGACCAATCAACCTCTCGGACATTCCAGCTAATTTGGCCAAGACGACAGCATTGTCTACAATTACTTTGCCACCTATGATAAGACCTACCAAGCCAATAATAAATAATAAAAGAGATTTCCCAACTGAATAAGTTTTTACATCTTCATGATCACCTTCGACTTTGCTGAGTCCAAAAGTATAGTAAAGAAAAATAATAAAAAACATGATAAGGGTAATACCTTCTGTACGGTCCAAAAAGTTACTACCATAACCATTTATCAGTACGTCATTGCCAAAAATTAGCACTATAATGACGGCTAAGAGCGCAAAAGGTATTTCTTTGTAAGTTGTGTTTTTTTTGACTGCTAGAGGAGCTATGATAGCTGTAATACCTAGGATGAGTAAGATGTTGGCAATATTACTGCCAATAATATTTCCAATCGCTAAGTCAGTAGTTCCACTTGTTGCTGAAAAAAGATTTACGACCATCTCTGGGGCTGAAGTTCCAAAAGCGACGACAGTAAGACCAATAACAATTGTAGAGATGCCAAGTCTTTTGGCAATAGACGCTGAACCTTTGACCATGGCGTCAGCTCCATAGATTAAAATTGCTATACCTAAAATTAAAAACAAAATGGTTAGTAACATAAAGAAGTTTATTTTTTAATTAAAATTTTATTATATTTTGTAGAAAAATTGTTACATTGTTAAATTGCTAAATTGTTGTTTAGATAAAGAAAGCAATGTAACAATTTGACAATGTAGCCATTTAGACGTTTTGTAAATTAGTGACCTTTCAAATTTGAGGCAAGCATCTTAACGATTTAATAATTATACCCTATTTTAGCTCCAAAACCAACAAGCCTTCAATATGTGGCGTCTTAGGAAAGAAGTTATAAATAGTGGCATCAACTATTTTATATTTTTCAGCTAGTTTTTTGACATCACGAGCTTGGGTAGATATATTGCAAGACAGATAAATAATTTTTGGTGGCAAAACTTGTAAAATTCTGTCCACTACTTTGTCATGCATGCCCGCGCGTGGAGGATCTACGATTAAAATTTTGTCAGAAGTGATAAGCTCTGTAATTTTCTCAGCTGGTTCGCAAAAAGCTTCAACATTTTTTAATTTGTTTAGCTCAATATTTTCTTTTGTATATTCAATTGCTTCCTCGTTGTTATCTACTAGCGTTAATTCTGTAAATTTATTGTGCAAAGGAAGACCGATAGAACCAACTCCAGAATAAAAGTCCAAGGCTTTTTGATTTTCACCAATATGTGAAGATATTTGAGCCAAACACTTTTTGAAAATTGGCAAATGGATTTGAAAAAAACTAAGTAAACCAAACTTTAATTTAGTTCCAGAAATATCGGCAATCAAATAATCTTGTCCAGTAGTATAAAGTTGGGCTGTTGGGACTGAAGCAGGGGATTTGTGAGTTGAATAATATAGTTGAAAACCTAATAGATTTTCCTTTAATTCGAGATGTTTTTCAAAAGCTAATCTGTCTTTGATAAAGAGTGCTGCAATGGCTTGTCCTTGTCCGTTGCTTCGGATAATTAGAGACTTTAGACTACGCATGGGAATATCATTTTCATTTACCCAAGCCAAAATATATTTGGCAGTTTCATTGATAATTTCTTCTGCCAAGATGGAACCTTTGACTGCAAAGCGACGACGTCCTCCACGTTCAAAAAAAGCCAGAGATTTACTACCGTCTTCTAATTCTTCAAAACTGAATTCCATTTTATTGCGGTAGTTCTTGTCTAATTCATCATATACTATAGGCATATCTAAGTTGGCAAAAATTTTACCACCAAGTTTTTGGTAAGTTTCCTCTGTTATTTCTTTTTTCCATTTATTTTCAGTTTCGTAAGAGACGATTTGCCAAGGAGATGTAGACAAGAATTCTTGTTCCTCGGCTTCTATCCTATCTGGGGAAGCTTTGATAATCTTTGTTGCTACCGCTTCGGCATAATCCTTTTTTTTCTTAACAATTTTGTATTCTACTTCTTCGCCTGGTAGAGCATTCCAAACAAAAATGACTTGGTTGTCGAGCCGAGCCAAGCCTTGTCCTCCAAAAACTAATTTTTCGATTTTGAGTGTTTGCATAATGGGGCTATTTTAGCAGAATATAGCGAGTTTGTCTATTATTTCTTTTATGTTATAATATAGTCTATAAAGTCGAAAGTCTCGATTTTTGAAACAAAAGACTTTGTGAACTTTTTACTTTATAGACTTTATAAACTAATTTTATGGTCATTCCTCACAACCCCAATTACATTCATCATACACAAGGAAAAATTTCTTCCGCACTTTTGCGTGAGATTGTTTTTGGTCTGGAAGATGGTATGGTTTCCACTTTGGGGGCTGTCACCGGTATTGCTACGGCTACTAATAGTCAATTTACTACTTTATTATCTGGCTTTGTAGTTGTTTCGGTTGAATCTATTTCTATGGCTGTGGGTTCTTATCTTTCCAACAAATCTGAAAAAGACACTGATGACAGAAAACTTCATGAAGAAAGAGAAGAATTGAGACAATTTCCAGAAGATGAGCGTGAGGAACTTTTTGGTATGTACGTAGAAGATGGTTGGCCAAAAAATATTGCCAAAGAAATGGCTGAAGTAGCATCAAAAGACAAACATCTTTTTCTAAAAGAAATGGCTTATCGTGAGTTGGAAATTATTCCAGACAATGATGACAAACCTGTAAAAAAAGGTGCTGTAATGTTTTTATCTTATGTTATAGGTGGAGCTGTACCTCTTATTCCTTATATACTTTTGCCTATTCACGATGCTATCCCTGTATCAATTGCCTTTACTTTACTTGGTTTATTTTTACTTGGTATTTTTACAACAAAATTTACCAAACGAAAATGGTGGAAAGCAGGCCTCGAGATGACAGCATTGGCATCACTCGCAGCTTTGATTGGTTATTTTGTCGGGCAATTGGTGGATGGGTTGATGAAATAGTTGATTAGCTAAAATTAATTTATAAAAAATAACCTTGAAGAAGGTTATTTTTTTAGATAAAATGTTTATAAATCTATTTCAATCCCCACTGGGCAGTGATCAGAACCTGTCACTTCATTCCAAATAAAAGCTTTCTTTACTTTGTTAGCCAATCTTTCACTGACAAGGACATAATCAATACGCCAACCAACATTTCGAGCTCGAGCAGCTGCTCGGAAACTCCACCAACTATATTGGACTTTGTCTGGGTTCAATTTGCGGAAAGTATCGACAAAACCGGACGAAGTAAATTTGCTCATCCATTTTCTTTCCTCATCTGTATAACCAGCCTTGCCTTCATTTGGCTCTGGTCTTGCTAGGTCGATTGGTTCATGTGCAACATTGTAATCGCCCACAGCGATGACGGGTTTTTTCTTATCAAGTTTTTTTAGATATTTAAGAAAAGCCTCGTTGAATTCTTCTTTGAAATCTAGACGAGATAAGTCATCACGAGTGTTTGGGAAATAACAATTGACGAAATAAAAATCAGCGAATTCCAAAGTCTGTGTGCGTCCTTCATCATCAAATTTTTCTATGCCAAGTCCTGTAGTGTGTGTAATAAACTTTTTTTGTGCTTCAGACTTATCTTTGATAAGTGTCATTGTTCCAGAGTATCCTGGACGTTTGGCTGAATTCCAGTTTTCTGCGTATTTGGCAAAGTCGAATTTTTCTTTTTCGCGATGAGAATCACCAATTTTTACTTCTTGTAAACCCAAAATGTCTGGTTTTTTATTTTTCAAAAAATCTGTAAAGCCTTTTTTGACTACAGCGCGAATGCCGTTGATGTTCCAGGAAAGTATAAGCATGTTCGTGATTTATTTAAAATTAATATCTAAACAAGTACTCCAATATCCATTTTTATCTTCTTGCATAATAGTGACTTGTGTTATTTCTTTTTTGATTGGCAAATATTTTGAGAGTTTGTTTTGTATTTCTAAAAATTTTTCTTCATCATCCCCAATTTTGGCAATAGTCAGATGAAATATAGTATCTTTGAACTCACCGTTATACATTTTTATTGTTGGATATTTTTTCATTATTTTATTTTGGATTTCTTTTAGTTCGTTTGTATTTGACGGCGAAAAATATGTTGTCCCATTATCAAATTTTTTTATGGAATCAAATTCCAAAGTAAAAGTTTTTGTATTTTCTAGTATTTTTTGAATATTTTTTAATTCTTTTTTGAGTATTGGAGTTTCCAACCAAGGATATATCAAAGAAACATGAGGTGGTACTCCTTTTTTTGATAATTCAACAGTTTCTTCTCTCCAGGGATTGAGAATGTCAGTTAGTTCTGGTAAGTTTATATCAATAGAGGTTTTCATATTTTAAATTAAATATTTCTCACCATACTTTCTCATCGCATCTATCACTGTTTTTAGTCCGTGACCTTTGTCTGTCAGTTCATAACTGCCGTCATTATTTTTTTCTAACATTTTTTCTTCTTGTAATTTTTTTAATTTGAGTGTTAGTGTTCTAGTAGAGATTCCTTCTAGACTTTTTTCCAAATCACAAAATCGTTTGCTATTATCTTGCAAATTATAAACAATATGCATGGTCCAAAAATCTGACAATATGTCTATAGTACTCGAAATGGGGCAGTTGGGGTTGGTCTTTTTCATAGGGGTTATTTCATCCCGAGCCGCCGAAGGACGGACGAGGGATCTTTCCTAAATTTTTTCTTCTTTTTATAGTTATTCACAAAAATGAATAGTAGCTAAATATTTAGTTTATTTATTATACCACACTTATACACACTTTACAAAATAAAGTATGTGTATTACTATACAAATATAATTTAACCTTGTCCGCCTTGGGTGGATTAAAACATATTTTTATGGATTTTGAAATATTAAAAAGTGCTGAAGTTGTGAAGGAAGTTAGTCAAAAATTGGCAGAAAATGATTTTATTTCTTTTCATGTAGGAAGTAAAAAAGAAGCTTTGGACAAAATAAAAGAGCTTATACCAGCAGGTGCTTCTGTTATGAATGGTAGTTCTACTAGTCTAGATCAAATTGGTTTTGTGGAATATTTGAAATCAGGAGATCATCCTTGGATAAATTTACATGAGAGAGTTTTCGCAGAGCCAGATCAGGTCAAAAAAAACAAAATTAGAAAAGAGATTACTATTGCGGATTATCATGTTGGTAGTGTCCAAGCTGTGACTGAAGAAGGTGAAATGCTTATTGCTTCTGGTTCAGGTAGCAACTTGCCAAGTATTGTTTTCAATGCTCAAAATGTGATTTTTGTGGTAAGTACCAATAAGATTGTTAAAAATTTGGAAGAAGCTATGAAACGTCTAAATGAATATGTCTGGACACAAGAAGACGTGCGTATGAAATCAGTTGGTTATCCTGGTAGTCTTATTTCCAAAATTCTTATTTACAAAAAAGAACCAAAGATGATGGGACGTACTTGTACTGTGATTTTTGTAGATGAAAAACTTGGTTTCTAAATTTCGCGTATCGCATAACACGTATCATATAACAAATTTTACTGATACGTGTTTTTTATTTGCCCAAGTTTAGATAATATTGTCTCATCTCTTCTGGGAATTTTTCAATCGCGTATCTGAACATTGTGCGGGGCATTTTGAGAGTATGTTTGTCCAAGAATTTTACCAGAGGTCTTATATCACGTTTACCCATTTCTCGAAGCATCCATCCGACAGCTTTGTGAATTAGGTCATGCTCATCATGAAGTAATATTTCAGAAATTTTTAGAGTATCTTCGAATTGTTTTTCTTTGATGAATCTAAAAGTGGCTAGTATTGATACACGTCTTTCCCAAAGATTTTTTGATTTTGCTAGTTTATAGAGAATGTTTTTTTTGTTTTGATTATTTAGTAAATAATCCCCGACAATATTTGGGGTAGTGACGTCAACTAGATCCCAATTGTTTACATATTGTAGATTTTTGATATAAAAATTGTAGATTTGTTTTTTCAATTTTTCATCTTTGGTTTTTTCGTATTTGTAGACCAAAATAATAAGAGCTGTCAGACGATATTCGTGAATTTTACTTTCCAGCATTTTTTGTAAATCTTCAAAACCAGTATTTTCATAGTATTTTTTGGCTATTTGTCTTTGTTGTGGCACTGTAATCCCCAAAAACTGGTCACCTTCGCCATATTGTCCTTTGCCAGTCTTGAAAAAGCCAGAGAGGATGGTGGCTTTGGTGGGGTTGGTTAGGTTTTTTAGATCTGATGTAATTTTTGTATAAGTCATAGTTGTTTATTAATGGTTTTATTATATATTTTTGATTTGAATTAAGCAATATTTTGTTGAGTCTTTACCCTTGACTTTTGGCAAAAAAACTGATAGCTTAGTAAAGTAGTATTAATTATTATTTTTTATAAAATATGTATAAAAAGTTTTTATTAGCAATAGTTTTTAGTTTTTTTGGGTCATTATTTTTTATAAGTCCTATTTTTGCTGCCGACTGGACCGAAACAGGTAAGATTACTCCATTACAAAGTGGGGCGCATGATTTTTTTGGTATGTCAGTAGATATTTCAGGTGATTATGCTGTAATCTCAGCAGTTCGAGATAGTACATATTATACTGGGAATAGCTCTGTGTATGTATATCATTGGGATGGTTCGACTTGGGTAGAACAAAGTAAAATTACATCAATTACTTCTTTTGAGCGTTTCGGAGCCGATGTAGCAATTGATGGTGATTATATAATTGTTGGAGCCGATCAAGCAAGCTATAATAATCAATCAGCTGCTGGTGCTGCTTATATTTTTCATAGAGTAGGAGATACATGGATACAACAAGCAAAAATACGAGCAAGTAATGCATCTGCCAATTATTTTTTTGGGAGAGATGTAGATATTTCAGGTGATTATGTGATAGTTGGTGCTAATACGGCTGATTATGATCAAGGTAATAAAGGATATTCTTATATTTTTCATAGAGTAGGAGATACATGGGTGCAACAAGCACAATTTGATTCAGATGGTTTGAGTCTTTCAAATGATGCTTATGGCAACGCTGTAGCTATAGACGGGGACTATGCTGTTGTAGGTGCATATTATGATCAATATAGAGGAGCTATATACATATACCATCGTGTTGGTGACACTTGGGTTTACCAGTCAAAAGTGACCTCGGAAGATATCGCTCAATTTGATAGTTTTGGAATAGAAGTATCTATCTATGGTGATCAAATATTGGTTGGTGCAAGTGGTGATAATAGTAATGCTGGTGCGGCTTATTTATTTCAAAGATCTGGTAGTGTTTGGACACAACAATCAAAATTTGTTGCAAGTGAAGCATCTTCAAACAAAAGTTTTGGTAGAGATGTATCTCTTTCTAACAATGTTGCCCTTATAGGGGCTTATGAACTTCAAGGTACTGTTTATTTTGGTGCTGCCTATGTTTTGAATTATGAAAATGGCGTCTGGGTTGAACAAAAATTATCAAGTGCTGGTACTAAGAGTAATGATTCATTTGCTTATCATTTAGCTATTGATGGAGTCAAAGCTATTGTTGGAGCTTTTCAAGATGATACTATGGGTACTGATGCTGGTGCTGTTTATTCATATAGACAAAATGTATATGTGCCACCACAGTCCGGAGATTTGAAAGGTAATGTTTGGTATGATGAAAATGGAAATGGAAATAGAGAGACTTCAGAAACTTATGAATTAAAAAATATTTATATTTCTCTTTATAAAGATGTTGATAATTCTCATAGTCTGACTTCTGTTGATACTTTGTTGGCTACCCAAAATTCTGGAAACGGTCTAAATAATGGTAGTTATACATTCGGCAATTTACCTGTAGAAAATTATCTTATTCAAGTAGATATATCCGATAGTGATTTGAATAATAGTGTTATAAATGCTAATCGTGTTTATGGTTTGACTACTAGTGAAGTAATTTCTACATCAGTTGTCGCTGGACAAGTTATTGATAATTTGAACTTTGGTTTTGATGAAGCAGAGATAAATGCGTATATTTCTACAGATTCTATTTATGAAAGTGGTGTTCCAACTGCTGAATCTACTATAACATTTAGTAGATTGCCTTTGACTGCTTTTGGTGCGACAGTGAATCTATCTTATAGTGGAGATGCTACTCCTAATGTTGATTATACAAAATTAGATTCTGTTTATTTGGCACCTTTTGTAAGTTCTACGAGTTTTGTTGTCCAAGCTATTGATGATACAATCCCAGAAAGTTCAGAATTAGTAAATGTAAATGTAGTCAGTGTTTCTGGTGCTAAAAATTCTATTGCAAGTCCTATTGATATTACTATTTATGACAATGATCCAATAATTTTTCAACATAGTATATCTGGTAATATTTGGGTAGATAATAATACTAACGGGTTAAAGGATAATGATGATGTGGTTGGTTTGAAAAATGTAGAAGTAAAACTTTACAAAGATACAAATATTTTAGTTGATACTGTCAATTCTGATGTTTTTGGTAACTATAGTTTTAATAATTTGACTGATGGTAATTATGTGATTGTAGTGAATAATGCTTCTGTTGCTTTGAAAAATGACTTAGCTAATGGTAACAAAACTTATGGTTTGACTACTGCTAAAGAATTGACTTTGACTCTGAACAATGAAAATGTTGGGAATATAAATTTTGGTTTTGCTATAGCAAAAGTTAGTATGATGGTAGATAAAAGTATTCTTAGTGAAGATCCTGAGTTAGGAAACACTACTAATGTAACTGTTCATCTATCTGTTCCAACTGCTTTTGAAACCGGTATGGTATTTGCTTATGGTGGAATAGCTCAGTCTTACAAGCCTGTCGCTACTGCTAATTTAGATTATACAAAACTAGATTATATTACTATACCTGCAGGGAGTAAAACAGTTTCTTTTGTATTAAAAGCTGTACAAGATACTTTGGCTGAATATCCTGAAGTATTTGATATTGACTTAGCTGGAGCTGTAAATGCTTCTGTAGAAGGTATCCAAAAGAGTACCGTAACTATATTTGATGATAACTGTACTTTGGATTTTGGTCTTTATATTTATGCACCACGTTTGATTTGTAAAAGTACTAGTCCTAGTTCAACCAATGGTAGAACACCAGCTTCCAATTTTTCTAATTTACCAAGTAGATTGCCAGAGCAAGCCAAACTACCAGTTTTGCCTGTGCAGAGTAAAGCTCCTTTGGCTCCTATAAAACAGAGTGTAATAACTAAACCTGCTCAAAAACAAGTTTGTAGTTATGTAAGAGACATTAGAACTAAGAAGTTGAATTATATTTGTAAATAATAAAAAGCTTGATAAAAAAACTCACTTATAAAAAAGTGAGTTTTTTATTTTTTGCTTGTGTGTTATAATACATCAAATAATTACACTGACACTTTTTTATGAAGAAATTAATTTTTATTTTGGCCTTATCATTGATTTTGCCAAATTTTGTTTTTGCAGTATCTCCTAGTAGTGAAAGTTTCAATATTACTGGTGGGGAAGTCATGCCGACAGCTGGTTCAGGGTCGTCTGAGAATTTTCAAGTTAATCTTTCTTCTGGTTCAGAAACTGGTAATCCATCTTCGGAAAGTTTCTCTGTAACGGGAGGTTCTGCTGTACCGAATACCACTTCAGATAGTGGACAAACAGAAACTACTGGCATAACAGATTCAACTAGTGGTGGTTCTGGTACTATTCCAACCACTGGAGGTGTTGTAAATCTTTTGAAT
>PFPL01000050.1:702-4275 GCA_002793035.1 Candidatus Magasanikbacteria bacterium CG_4_10_14_0_2_um_filter_33_14 | reverse complement strand
AAAGAACAACCACTAATATTAGTGATATATATGGATAGAATGGTCTTATCTGACCATGAATCCATGGAAATAATTTCAGAAAATCTTAAAGCTGCTTTAGAAGCTAAAGGTGTTAATGCTGTTACACTATTTGTACCAACAGAAACTCAAGAACGTATCGAATGCATCAACCCTGTTATCGCAACAGAAGAACAAATTACCAAAATAAATAAATTAATAGCTGATATTGAAATTGCATTTGACATCAAACATGATTTAACTGAAGAAGATGATAAAGATACCACACAAGCATAAGCTAACTTGGGATTATGAAGGTTGGTTAAATTTATATTAGATGAGACTGATTAATATAATACAAGTAGACACCCCATTGTTTGAGTATAAAGGGGTTGAATATGCGGTGGAAACTAGACGGTATATTGATTTTTGTGACTTTCAAAAATATGTAGATATAGCTATAGATAGGGGTTACACTCATTGTTTTATTTATAATGTTATAAATCAACATGATGATAAAATGATTATTGATATAAGTGGAACGGTAACTGATGTTTGGATTAGAAGTAAATTTGTTAAAATAGAAGATGAACAAACTGATTGAAGGTGATGATTATTATTTAACCTCAGAAGGTTATAAATGCTTTACCGAAGCTTACCATTTAAAAAGAGGTTATTGTTGCAAGAGTGGTTGTAAGCATTGTCCATATGATTATGATAAAAATGTAGAATGAATAAAGAAATTAAAAGCTTAGCAGCTAAATGGAAAAAAACAGGGTTATTAACGGGTTAGAATATATAACAAAAACGGCCTTATTGTTAAATGGTGAAGCAACACAACCGCTAAGTGATGAAGGTAAGTTTCCTAATCCATGGTCAGTGTATATGGTAGAGTGTTCAGATGGAACAATATATACTGGCATCTCTAATAACGTTTTTAAGCGCATTTTATCACATAATGAAGGCAAAGGAGCTAAGTACACCAAAACACGTCTCCCAGTGGTTCTAAAATGGTCTGTGGCGTGCGAGAATAAGTCTGAAGCAGCCAAATTAGAATATAAAATAAAAACACTTTCTAGAGAACAGAAGTTACAAAAAATAGAAGAATATGGAAAATGAATTTAAGATATTTTCAGGGTCATCAGTTACCCTTACAAGTAGTTATACATACTATAAAATTAATGTGAATAATATTAAAACTATTGATGATGTTAAGCTTATTTTAAGTCATTTAAATATAACTACTCACCAAAATCAAAAGAAGATTTTGAAACGATGAAACATTTGTTAATAATTAATTAATAATAAATTTAGTTTTTATCGATAAAATACGTATATTTGCTGTCTAACCGTAAATTATATCGATGAAAAACAAAGATTTTGATAAATTTAAGTATTTACTTAGGACTTCTTATATCCATAATAAAAAATATAATAATATACCTGAATCTAGGTATACTAACGCTTGGGGTTTAATACTAATACCTTTAATTATTTTTATAAGTATTATATATTATACTTTTAAGGTCTGGTTGTAGTTCTCCAAATTTTGGTATAATCCCAACCAGTTTTTTCGTGGATTAATTCATAATAATCGCCAGCCATCTTTTTATTAGCGGTACCCATAAAGAATAGATTTTTTATTTTATTATCTTTAGCGGCTTTTGATAGAGCATGATGAAGTCGTTGCGCATCCCGTTTACATTTACAAATTACCATATCAAATTGGTCTTCAACATGAATAAGTAATTTATTATTTACAACAACCACTTGTTTGGTTTTTTTAGGGTCACCCATACCAACCATAAGTAATTGTATAATATCTATGATAGTTTTTCTATCATTTCGTTTATCATAACCATAAACCCAGAATTCTTCTTCAACATCATAACTAGAATCATGTAATACAGTCCAAATACCAAAAATAGGTTTTTCATAGACTAATTTACCCATTCTATCTCTAATTAATCTAGGTTCATCAGTTTCATCATAATCTTTAACAACATATATTTTATATTCTACAGGTATGATGCCGTTATAATTGATATATTCTTTTCTAAATAGTACATTGTTTTCCATTTTAATTTTATTAAAATTAAGGAAAGACGTTTGCTCTTTTTTACATTTATGAAGGGTTTTTTTATATTCCCCGTTTCTAGTTAAGATTACACGATATAGCATATGTTAAATATAAAGATAATATTTTAATAGTAAAGACTTGGTTTATAGGTTTTTTTTTAGTATATTTGCACATAAACGTAACTTATGAATAAAGACTTATATAAAATTCTGGAAGTTAATAAAAATGCCAGCGAAAGTGACATTAAAAAAGCTTATCGTACTATGGCAAAAAAATACCATCCAGATAAGAATCCAGATAATAAAGAAGCTGAGCAAAAATTCAAAGACGTTGCTGAAGCTTATGAAGTATTGAGTGACCCTAATAAAAAAGCTAGGTATGATTCGATGGGTTATGATGCGTATAATGGTGGCCCTACTCAAAACCATGCGAATCCCCATGATATGTTTGCAAATTTCTTCAACTCTATGCGAGAGCAACAAGAAAATGAACAACTTAAAAGGCAACACACCATTATTCAAAAAATAGCTTTGACTATGGAAGAAGTTTATCATGGTGTGACCAAGAAATTTAAATATAAAAGGTCAGTTAAATGCGGTACTTGTAATGGTAAAGGTGGTGAGAATATAGTTAGATGTGAAGCGTGTAACGGGCAAGGCGTTCAATATAGAATTATACAAACTCAACTTGGTAGAATGCAAGAAACCATTTCATGTAATTCATGTAGTGGTCGAGGGTTTAAAATTGGTAAAACATGTAATTCATGTAGTGGTCAGGGTCTCGTTAGAGTAGATGAAATTTTAGAAGTTAAAATACCTCATAGTGTAATGCCTAACCAACATATAGTATCCCGTAATAAAGGTCATTATTATGCCGATAGAAGTGGTGAACGTTATGGTGATATGGTAATGTTAGTTGAAATAAATCAAGATAAGTACACAATTATTGAAGATTATGGTTTGATGTCTAAAGTTGATATACCATATGAAGTAATGGTATTGGGCGGTGAATTTACCTTTGATTCGGTAGATGGTTCTAAGGTAAAGGTACCAGTTTCTAAATTAAGTGATATAGGTCATAAATTAAAATTAAAGGGTAAAGGATTGAAAAACCCTAATCAAAGTGTAAGAGGGGACCAATACATTATGCTTGATTTAAAATTCCCTACAGAAATTACAGAAGAAGAAGAAAAATTACTTAATGAATTAAAAAAATTAAAGGGATAGCTTGTTTATTCCCTTTTTTTTTAGTTATATTGCATATAAATTAATAAAAATAGATATTATGGCAAAATGGGGAGAACCTTCAGATGAAACTTTTAAAAAAGTCACAGATGTGTTAATTAGTACTGGGTTAGAAAACTTAGTAGACACTAAAATAATTTTAAATGATGACCAAAAAAAGGTTATAGTGGTTCAAAAAGAATCGGCAGTTAATAAATTCGCTTATGGTTATGATTTAAAACTAACCATAAATGAAATAATTTTTGATGGATT
>PFPL01000050.1:0-554 GCA_002793035.1 Candidatus Magasanikbacteria bacterium CG_4_10_14_0_2_um_filter_33_14 | reverse complement strand
CGTGAATCAATTAAGTCTTTATATGATAAAGAAAAAAACAACGGTGAAGACCCTAACGTAGAAGAATAATATGGATATGTTTTCAGCAACAGAATTCCAAGATGAATTCAGAAAGTATGCAATAAAAGAAATGGGTATTAGTAGTATGCAATTCTATTATTGGGATAAATTGCAAGCAAATATATATGATAACGTTATGTCAATGACACCATATATTCTTGAAGAGAGACAAATGAGGGTAACTCAAATAGATATTTTCTCAAGACTTATGATGGATAGAATACTTTGGTTAGCTGGGCCCGTTAATGATTTAATGAGCGCAACAGTTCAAGCTCAACTTCTATTTTTAGAAAGCGTTGATAGAAATAAAGATATTACGATTTATATAGATACACCAGGTGGAAGCGTTAAGTCAGGATTATCAATGATTGATAATATGATGTTATGTGAAGCTGATATTAAAACAGTAAATACTGGTATGGCCGCTTCAATGGGTTCATTGTTGTTAGGTGCTGGAACTAAAGGTAAACGTAGTACATTAAGATTCAGTAGAG
>PFPL01000003.1 GCA_002793035.1 Candidatus Magasanikbacteria bacterium CG_4_10_14_0_2_um_filter_33_14 | reverse complement strand
TCATCAGTATGCCAATAAGTATTCCTCATATGGTTGGCCATTTTATCAGACTATTCAAAAAATGCCAGAATGGGAAGGTTGGGATGAATTTTTAGGTAGGGAAATAATGACTTATGATAAATTAAAGGATGCTGTCCAAGATGTAGGTATTACCTCTCCGTTAGATTATAGAAATAACGTTAAAGAAAAAGGTTGGCCAACACCACAAACTTTAAAAAAAATGCCAGAATGGAAAAGTTGGAACGAATTTCTTGGTATAAAAGAAATTACATATCAAGATCTAAAAAAGTCTGTACACCAAGCTGGAATCAAATCTTATGACGAATACAGGGAGGTGGCACGTTTAAATAGTAAATGGCCTTCTTCAGCGGTGACATTAAGAAAAATGCCAGAGTGGGAAGGTTGGGATAAATTTTTAGGTAGGGAAATAATGACTTATGATAAATTAAAAGATGCAGTCAAAGACGTTGGTATTACATCGTCTTTGGATTATCGAAATAATGCACCAAAAAATGGATGGCCCAGTAATCAAACTTTAACAACTATGCCAGAGTGGGAAGGTTGGGATAAATTTCTTGATAGAGAACCCAAAAAAGAATGGACATATGAAGAATTAAAATTAGCTATAAGGAAAGTCGGTGTAAAATCTTCTAAAAAATATCAAAATATGACTCCTTCAAAAGGTTGGCCTGCTGTAGACACTTTAAGGAACTTGCCAGAGTGGGAAGGCTGGGATGAATTTCTTGGTCGAAAAAAGTAATCAATTTATTTTATGAGTTTCAAACTAAAATCCTCCTACAAACCCGCCGGTTCACAACCCCAAGCTATCAAAGAGCTTGTTTTGGGTTTGGACAAAGAATATAAAAATCAAACTCTTCTTGGTGTGACCGGTTCTGGTAAAACTTTCACAGTCGCCAACGTAATTGAAAAAGTGCAGATGCCGACACTCGTCATTGCTCACAACAAGACTTTGGCAGCTCAGCTTTGTAATGAATTTCGTGAATTTTTTCCCGACAATGCGGTAGAATATTTTGTGTCGTATTATGATTACTACCAACCAGAAGCCTATATGCCAGGCAGTGATACTTATATAGAAAAGGAAGCGCAGATAAATGAAGAAATAGATAGATTGCGTCACGCTTGTACCCAAGCTCTGATTACTCGCAATGATGTAATTGTCGTGGCTTCAGTGTCGGCTATTTACAATCTTGGCAATCCACTGGATTATGAAAAAACAGTTTTGCATCTCGAAGTCGGACAAAGTCTAGACAGACGAGGTATGCTTGAAAAATTAATATCAATGCAGTTTGATAGAAATGATACCGAACTGAAGCGCGGACAATTTCGTATGCGTGGACAAGTTTTTGAGATTATGCCTGTCAACGAAGAATTGATTTATCGTTTTGAAATTAGTGACAAAATAGATTTGATAGAAATTGTAGATCCAATCACACGCAATGTGAAAGCAAATAGTAATGATGCTTGGTTTTTTCCAGCCAAACATTATGTGATAAATGAAGAAGAACAAAATCAAGCTTTTCAAACTATTTCAAGTGAATTGGAAGATAGATTGAATACTTTCAAAAAACAAGGCAAAGCTCTTGAGTATGAAAGATTGAAACGTAAAGTAAAATATGATTTGGAAATGATCAAAGAAGTTGGTTATTGCAATGGTATTGAAAATTATTCTCGTCATTTCGATGGACGAAAAGATGGTGAGCCAGCTTTCACCCTGATTGATTATTTCAAATATGCAGCCGGGACCTCACCCGCTGGGACTGCGTCGTCCCAATCGACCTCTCCTAATAGGAGAGGTGTTGACGTTGCCAAAAACAAGGGCTTTCTCACTATTATAGATGAATCACACGTTACTCTTCCACAAATCCGTGGTATGTATGCTGGTGACCGAGCTCGCAAAGAAAATCTGATAGAACACGGTTTTCGTTTGCCAAGTGCCCTCGACAATCGTCCTCTGATGTTTGATGAGTTTAGTGAAAGAATCCAAAAAACTATTTTCGTGTCAGCCACACCTTCTGTTTACGAGATTGAACAAAGTGGGCAAGTCGTCGAGCAAATAGTCCGTCCGACTGGTCTGATTGATCCTGAAATTATTATTTGTCCGGTGACCGAAAGACCTGGTAAAAATAAATCTCAAGTAGAAGATGTGATAGAGAGAATAAAAGAGAGAATAAAAATTGGTGAAAGAGCTTTGATAACTACTTTGACCAAACGTATGGCCGAAGATTTGTCTGATTATCTCAAAGAACAAAAAATAAAAGTAGAATATTTGCACAGTGATATCAAGACCATCGAGCGTATTGATATCATTACCAAACTTCGTAAAGGTGAGATAGATGTCATCGTCGGGGTCAATTTGCTTCGTGAAGGTCTGGATATTCCAGAAGTTTCACTTGTGGCAATTCTTGATGCTGACAAAGAAGGTTTCCTTCGTAACGAGACAAGTCTCATTCAGACTATTGGTCGTGCTGCGCGTAATGTAAATGGTCAAGTAGTCATGTATGCCGACGAAATGACAAAGTCTATTGATAAGGCCGTTTCTGAGACCAAGAGACGTCGTGCGATTCAACTAGCTTACAATGAAAAACATGGCATCACTCCAAAGACTATCCAAAAAACTATTCGTAATATTTTGGAAGAATTTGGTTTGACTAGTACTAGTGTCAAAAATACCAAAACCAAAATCAATCGTCGTGATAGAAGTATTTTTAATCTTGATATTATGGGAGATGCTAGACCACTCAAAGAAATTATCAAAGAAAAAGAATTCAAGATGCGAGAAGCGGCGACTAAACTTGAGTTTGAGTTGGCTGCGATTTTGAGAGATGAAGTGAGGGAGTTGAAGGCGAGAGAGAAGACGGGGGATAGTCAAAAGTCTATAAAGTCTGTAAAGTCTATAAAGTCGAAAGTCAAAAAGTAAATTCTTTTTATTTATGGATTATTTTAGAAAGTTACATATGATTTTTTTGAGTCTTCAAGAACTTGGTGAATTGTGGCGTGCATCAATGTTTGGAGATGTTATTTTGGAAATGTTTGAAAAAGGATATTCTCCTAGGGATAGGACTAAATTAGAAATTGTAACTGATAGTGTCTCATTAAAGAGAAATAAACAAAAAGAGGACATAGAGATTTTTATTGCAATTTCAATGTGTATTTCTTTTTTTGGAGAAGATAATAGTAAAATAGGATTTCCTTTAATAGATTCATTTAGTCCAAAAGATTCTAAAATTTCTTCTTTACAAGATTTAAAAAATGTCAGTAAGGAAAATCACCTAACAGATTTTGCAATTTTTTATGATGATAAAATTTTGGAATTTCAACTTAAGCAATACAAAAAAGAAATTACAACGGATAAGTTATTAACAGAAATGATTGGTACAATTAAAAAATATGGATACACGTTAGGAACTACAAATATAATTTTTAATTTACAAGGTAATGGGCCTCCTTTTAATGAATATGAACTGGATTTTGGAAAGATTCATAGAGAAATAAAAAAAATAATTAATCCAAACACCACAGGTCATGTTTATATTAAATATAATGAACAAAATAAATATTCTATTATGATTGATGTTTATCCAAAATTAGGAAAGCATCAGGTACCTCATTCATTGAATTTACTTAAATCAATGTTTAGAGAAATATAAAAACCGAGCTAATCACTCGGTTTTTGTTTTTATGTTTTAATGTTCTAGTGCTTTTATGAAACGTCTATTTTTTAAGTGCATCTTTCAATCCTTTTCCAGCTTTAAACTTTGGAACAGTAACTGAAGGGATTTGAATTTTTTCTGTTGGATTTTGTGGATTGACACCTACACGTCCAGCACGTACTTTGGCACTGAAAGCACCAAAACCAGATATTGTTACTTCGTCACCACTTTGTAGAGTAGAAGTTACGATTTCTACGAAAGAGGCCAACATTGTTTCAGCTTCTTTTTTTGATACGCCTACTTTTTCGGCAATCTTTTGAGCGAGAACTGCTTTGTTCATATTTTTTGTATTATCCCTGTATGTCCAGGGTGAATTACTTGTATGTTTATATTCTATATTATTTGAGAAAAACTGTCAATAGAGCCAAAAGACGTTGCTCCGGAATGGACGTTGCAGTAAAATCACAAAATTTAAAATTTTTGTTCAATTAAATAAAGGGCTTACAAGGCTTACGAGGCCTACAAAGCCTACAAGGTTAAAATGTAAGCCGCGTAAGCCTTGTGGGCTTTGTAAGCTCGTAAATAAAAACGACCTCTATTTATTTTAGAAGTCGTTTCTGAAAATTTATACTTTCTTTAACTCAAATTAACGTGCGTATTCTGCCACACGAGATTCACGGATTACATTGACTTTGATTTCACCAGGGTATTGGTGTTCGTTTTCAATCTTGCGAGCGATATCTTTGGCTAGATTGTAAGCTGCGTAATCGTCGATTTGTTCAGAGCGAACAAATACTCTCACTTCACGACCAGCTTGGATAGCATAGACTTTGTCGATACCTTCGAAGCTAGAAGCTGTTTTTTCAAGTTCTTCTAGACGAAGGACATATTGTTCATAAGAATCACGACGAGCACCGACACGAGAACCAGAGATAGCATCAGCAGCTTTGACGATTTGAGTGATGATTCTTTCTGGTTTATCATCATGGTGATGACCGGCTGCAAGTTGTATTTCTTCGTGAAGACCAAATTTTTTGAGTATTGTTTCACCGATTTCAGGATGTCCACCTTGAGTTTCTTGATCAACAGATTTACCAATATCGTGGAAGAATCCTGCTTTACGAGCCATCACTGGGTCAACTCCAAGTTCTTCAGCGATAAGTGCTGACAACTGAGCAACTTCTGTAGAATGGTTGATAATGTTTTGTCCGTAACTTGTACGGTATTTTAGACGACCAACGATTGAAACAAGTTTTGGATCGATACCTGTGATAGCAAGTTTGTACAATACTTCTTCACCAGCTTTTTTGATATCTAGCGCCAATTCTTTTTTGGCTTCTAGAATGAATTCTTCGATTCTAGCAGGTTGGATACGACCATCTTTGATAAGTTTTTCTAGAGCAAGCTGACAAACACGACGACGGATAGGGGAGAATCCAGAGATTAAGATAACACCAGGAGTGTCATCAATCACTAGTTCACAACCTGTCATCTTCTCGATTGTCTTGATATTGCGTCCATCTTTTCCAATGATACGTCCTTTCATTTCATCACTAGGGATAGTGACTGCTGTAGAAGTAGTTTCACTAGAGTGATCAGAAGCACAACGTTGGATAGAGTTTATGATAATTTCACGAGCTTTGATATCATATTTTTCACTATCATCATGTTCGACTTTTAGCAAACGACTATATAGAGCTTCAGAACTCTCAGTCTCTATTTTTTTGAACAAAACTTCTTTGGCTTCTTCAGTAGATAGTTGAGCTACTTGTTCCAATTTTTCTGCTGTTTGAACTCTTAGGTTTTCGATTTTTTCTTTTATTTTTTGGACTTCTTCTACTTTTTCTTGTAGATGAGTTTTTTTGTCCTCGAATTCCATTAGTTTTTTGTCGAACATGTTTTCACGTTGTTCAAGACGTCTTTGGGTTTGGGTGATTTCACTACGTCTATTGTTTTCTTCCTTTTTGGCTTCTTCTATGATTTTCATAGATTTTTCTTTGGCTTGCAAAACAATTTCTTGTTCTTTTTGCTTAGCCTCAGCCATCATTTTTTCTGCTTTGGCCTCTACTGAATTTGCTTTGGCTTGGGCAGTCTGTTTGCGTACAAAATAACCAATACCTGCACCGACAGCTATGCCGATCAGAATACCGATTATGGATGTTATTTCTGACATAAAATTAAAATTAGTTGATTATTAATAAATTTTTAGAAAATATAAACACTTAATTGTCATCCCGAGCGTAATGAATGAACGAAGTGAATGAAATGAAGTCGAGGGATCCCCACGCTGTCTAGATAACAGCAAAATAATGAGAGGAGATCTCTCAACTACACTCACTCGTACCTCGTTCGTTTCGTTCGAGATGACGGAAGTGATGTAATTTTTTATAACAAAAAATCTCTCAACTACAGAGATTTACAAAAATTTTGATATTTTTTAGCCTAAATAAGGTGTTTTTTGAAGATTCTTTAGACTATATAGAAATAATTACCAATTTTTTGGTAATTTAAGAAGAATGAATAGTTTTGCTTGTTTTTGAGACGATTTTGTACATAATTTCGCAATAGTAAGGTTTTTTTTGCTAAACTAACTCTATTTCTAATATCAGCACTTTTGTCAATTTCTGTAGTTCTTTTTACAGATAAATAATAGCACAGCTGTATGCTTTTGTCAATCTCGTTTTTTCTTGGTTTTTTGCTTGGGTAACTGTGGATAATTTACAAAACAGAATGGCTAAATTGTTAAATTGCTTTTTTTATCTAACCAACAATTTAGCCATTTAACAATGTAACAATTTAAATTTAAGGTTTAAACTTCTTTGACTTTTTTTGCATTTTCAACTTGATATTCTCCGATTTGTGTGCGGCGTAGTTCAAGACAATACGCCCCACAGCCAAGAGCTTCTCCTATATCTTGGGCTAGCTGGCGGATATAGGTGCCAGTAGAGCATTTGATTTCAATTTTTAATTTTGGATATTCGTATTCAATCAGCTTGATTTCATAAATTTCAATATCGTTTGCCTGTCTTTCTACTTCTATACCTTGTCTTGCCAATTCATAAAGTCTCTGGCCATTTACTTTTTTGGCAGAGTGCATAGGAGGAATTTGTTTTTGATGTCCCAGAAAATTGTTTAAAACATTTTGGACTTGCTCCAGAGTTATTTCAGCTTCAAAATTAGTTTTAATTATTTCACCTTCAGGATCTTGGGTGGTAGAAATTTCTCCAAGCTTGAGAGTCGCTTCGTAAGTTTTGTCTAGATTCTTGAATTCATCCAGCTTTCTGGTCGCTTCTTTACCAACACCAACAATAAGTAGGCCAGTTGCAAAAGGATCAAGAGTTCCCGCATGTCCGACCTTCAAGTTTTTTATTTTCGTTTCTTTTTTAAATCGTCCACGCAAAAAGGCAACTACATCGTTACTTGTCCAAGTAGCTTCTTTGTCAACTAATAAAAATTGTTCATTCATAATTAAAGCATTTCAAGCCTTTTAAGCATTTCAAGCTTTTGTGTTATAATAAGTGAATATGATAGAAAAATCAAGCCAAACAAATATTTGGGGAAGGACAATTGAAAAAGGGATTGAGACATTGTCAGATGAACCTCCTTTTTTGTTTATGGATGAAGTTGGTTTTTGGGACAAAGCTAAGATAGTATTTTATCCTGAAAAATTTTTACTTTACAATTTTGTTAGAAAAGCTTTGGGAGATAAAAAAAGAGAAAGTAGGCAAAGTGGAAAATTCAATAAATTGAAAATTTTGGATGTCGGTTGTGGTAGTGCTGCGGCTATTATAGAAATGAAAAAAATATGGGGAAAAGAAATAGAAGTATATGGAGTAGATAGTGTCAATTTACAAGTAGAGTTTGCGAAGAAAAATATAAAAAGACATGGTGTCTGGGCAGATATAGGATATTATGATGGTAACCTTTTACCTTTCAAAAATAATTTTTTTGATGTGGTTATTAGCTCAGGAGAATTGAACAAATTTTATGATACTTACAATTGGTTAGAAGAAGTAAGTAGAGTTTTGTTACCAGGGGGTAGATTAGCATTAGCTTGTGATTCACAGTTATCAAAGAATTCTTATATTGCTAACTATTTGGACAAAAGGGGAGTATATATAGAGGAAAATTCAGATAAGTATTTTCAGACCAAAGAAAAATTGGAAAATATTTTGCAACAAAATAGTTTTGAAATAAAAAAAATGTACAATGTTTTTGGTTCAAGTTTTATACTTCATCCTGAAAAATATTTTGATGTGTTGAAAAAGCAAAAGAAGTTTTTGTTTTGGAGATTATTCAATAAATTATTTTTTGCAATCAAAAAAAAGAGTCCTGTGTTTTTGAAAAGATTTTTTGGTTTTTGTGTGTTACTAAAAATTTTGATATTGGGAAGATTTTGGAGAGACAGAGGTTATATTGTGTTAGCCCAGAAAAAATAACAAACTTTTCTTTATCACTTATTTGTTGTAAAATATAAGAAACAAAGTTTATATAATCCTGAACTTGTTTCAAAATGATAACTTAATAAAAAAATATGTCCTATAATTTACTAAACAAAAACGACTTAGAAAAATTCAAAAAAAATCATCCTAAACAATACAAGTATGATTTTGAAGGTGGAAGTTATCTTAGTTTGCATGGATTAGATTTGTCACCAATACCTGGTATTGAAGTAGCTAAGTTAAATAAAATTGCTACACTGATGCGTGAGCTTATTTTCGCCACTGTCGAAGGAAGTCATTCTGGTCATCCAGGCGGATCAAGTTCCAAAGTGGAACAATTTTTAGGACTCACACTTGGTGGTGCTCTAGCTT
>PFPL01000001.1 GCA_002793035.1 Candidatus Magasanikbacteria bacterium CG_4_10_14_0_2_um_filter_33_14 | reverse complement strand
TTGGCAATCCTGGAATTGGTTAAACAAAATAATGTATTACTCAAACAAAGTAAAAGTTTTGGAGATATAGAATTGTCAAAAATTTAGTCCCGATAAAATCGGGATAAAATTGAAAATTAAAAATTTGAAATTTAATTAGTATGGATATAATATCAGTTTTAGAATCAGTTTTGTTTGTAGCTTCTAAACCTTTGGCAATAAATAAAATAGCTAAGTCTTTGGAAGTAGAAAAAGAAAAAATTGAAGAGGCTTTGAATTCTTTGGAAAATAAATATACTGCTGTGTCTGGTATACATTTGCTTCGTTCTGGTGATGATGTTCAATTGGTTAGTAATCCTGATAACACTGAATTTGTAGAGAAATTTGTGAAGACTGAATTCAAAGAAGATTTGACCAAAGCTCAACTAGAGACACTGACCGTAGTAGCATATCGTGGTCCTATTAGTCGTCCCGAAATAGAAAATATTCGTGGTGTAAATTGTTCTATTATTTTACGTAACTTGTTGATTCGTGGTTTGGTAAATGAGACTGAAACAAAAGATCAGATTGTACCTGTCTATGAAATATCTGTAGATGCTTTACGTTTCTTGGGAATTTCTGGAGTAGAGGAATTGCCAGATTATATTAGTTTGCATAGTAGTGATTTGTTGAACTCTGATGAAAAAGAAGAAGATTCCTCTAATACCTAATACCTAAAACCTAGAACCTAATTTTATATGATGATAAATTTTACAGAGAGACCTAAATTTAGTGATAATTTTCCAAATTGGTGGAGGAATTTTTTTGCTGTGGTAGTCTTGGTTTTGACTATAGTGACAGGAACACTTTATTATAGATTCGATAATCAAACAAAATTTTATTTAGCACAATTTACTTCGGAACAAA
Source organism: Candidatus Magasanikbacteria bacterium CG_4_10_14_0_2_um_filter_33_14 (assembly GCA_002793035.1). Lineage (GTDB taxonomy): Bacteria > Patescibacteriota > Patescibacteriia > Magasanikbacterales > UBA922 > UBA1557. The sequence goes on along the minus strand of PFPL01000001.1, from coordinate 3,538 downwards.
AAGTAGATGGAAGTATAGAGTTGTCTTATGAAAATAGTGGTATTGGTGGAGACATTTATTTTGAAGATAATAATATTGTTACACCACATTTGAGTGCATCTTCGACACCTCTTTCACCTGATAATTTTACTGCTAGTAATATTTTGGTAAAAGATAGAGATAGTGGACTTGTTCTTTATGGTAAGAATTCTTATGAAAAGCATGCTATGGCTAGTATTACCAAGCTTATGTCAGCGTTAGTTCTTTTGGAACAAAGATTAGATTGGAATGCGACAACAACCGTTTCTGCTGACAAAGTAAGTGGTAGTAATATTTATGCTGGAGATACTTATACAATTTCAGAACTTTGGGATATTGCTTTTGTAGCTTCTTCAAACAAAGCTATTTTGACTTTGGTCGATTCAAGTGGAATGTCTAGAGAATCCTTTGTTATTCGTATGAATGAAAAAGCTAGAGAAATTGGTTTGTTGGATACGACTTTTGTAGAGCCTACAGGTTTGGATGCTGGCAATGTCTCTACCGCTTCAGACATTGTGATTTTGTTAAATGAAGCTTTATCAAAAGAAAAAATAAAAGATGCTTTAAGTTTGTTGGAGGTAAATTTGTTTTCGAAAGAGAGAGACAAACAAGTACATGCTTGGAATACAGATTGGTTACTTTTGAATTGGGTTCCAAATGATTATGATGTCTTGGGAGGTAAGACTGGTTATATTGATAATTCTTTGTATAATTTTACAGTTTCATTAAAAAATAAAGAAGGTCATATTTTGGACGTTGTTGTCTTGGGTGCTAGAGAACATAAGCTTAGATTTACAGAAGCCAAAGAAATCGCAGATTGGGTTTTTGCAAATTATATTTGGGAATAATTATGGTTATTAATATTATAAATTTTTTTGCAGGTATAAATCATTATTGGTCAATATTTTTTTTGTCGATGATACCTGTTACCGAGCTTCGTGCTTCTATTCCAATTGGTATTGAAGTATATAATCTTCCTGTTTGGAAAGTTTGGTTAGTCGCTGTTGCTGGAGATTTTTTACCAGCTTTGTTTTTGCTTTGGGTGATGCCTCAGTTGAATGACTTTCTTATTAAATCAAAAATTTTTGGTAAGATGTTTAGTAAAAAATTGAAACAAGCTGAAAAAGCTTTTTCTGGAAAATATTCTAAATATGGAGCTTTGGGTTTGATTATCTTTGTCGGGATTCCTTTACCTCTTACAGGTAGTTGGACAGGTAGCTTGGCTGCTTTTATTTTCAATATTCCTTTTCGAAAATCATGGCCTTTGATTTTGGCAGGTGTTTGTATGGCCGCTACATTGGTAACTTTGATCACTTTGTTTGCTGGAGGAACGATACGAAGTATCTTTGGTTAGTTTTCTTAAATATAAAAAATTAAAACCATGTTTATTTAAACAAACATGGTTTTAATTTTCAATTAACTAATTTTAAATTTTAATCGTTGTTGTCTAACAAAATATTCTAATTTATTTAATTGTTAGGATGACAATTTCAGGGGGATTGAAGAGTCTCGCTCTTGGACCACTTTCACCAGCTCCACTCGTAACAAATATCTTATCACCATTTTGTAGTTGATTTAGACCTTCATAAAAATTTGCAGGTATAAGACTGTCTACTCTACCAATAGGACCAAATATTGGTAATCGTATTTGTCCGCCATGAGTATGTCCAGATAATGTGAGATTAATACGTGGATAATCAGTTGTAAACAAATATATAGGATTATGAATCATCGCAATTGTGGCTAGATTTTCATCTCTATCTGTCAAACTATCAAATTTTAGTTTGTCAGCTAAGATAGAATCACCACCAAACAAATAAAATTCTTGTCCGTTTATGTTCAGTTTTTCTAGTTCATTTGTCATGTAGTGTACACCTAGAGATTCCATTTTTGTTTTTATTTCTTCACTCCAGTTAGCATTGATAATAGGATTTTTGTAATTTGAGCTGCCGTCGCCAATACCATATTCATGATTTCCTTGGATAGCGTAAGTTGGTATTTCTTTTGTTAGGTTTTTTAGAGGTTCTAGATAATCTATTTCTTCTGCTTTGTATTCACTATTATAAATATGGTCGCCTGCGATGAACACTATATCTGGTTTTTCTATTTTTATTTTGGCAATAATTTTTTCTACCCAATCGGCTTTTTTGTAAGGACCAAGATGTATATCTGCAACTAAGGCTATTTTTATTGGTTTTTCTATTTTTTCTAAATCAATTTCTTGTCTATTTATGACTAATATTCTTGGTTCTACGAAACTGCCCCAGACTAGAGTAGCTGTGGCTAGTAATAGAATAATTGAAATTGATAAAAATGTTTTTTTGTGTTTTGCTTCTAGACTCTGAGGTCTTCTATAAATGCTATATAAAAAAATGACTGCAGGGTATGTAGATATTATGATTAATATTGATATTATTATGTCGTAGTAAGTGTACATATTATTTTAGTATTAGAATTATATAAATAATATAGCATTAAGTCAATTTTTTATTTTTAAATTGAACCCTTGACAAAATTACAAATTTATAGTATAGTCCAAAACTATTTTCAAATTATTTACTTAGAATATTTACAAAATTTTTAATAATTTTATTGCTAGTCTAAGTGGATAATCATAGTGATTTATTCCACTGTTCACCTGTCGCAATCGAGGAGGTTGTAAGATGTCTAATTTCTTCAGAAATGTGTGGTTCGTAGTCATGTTTTTCGTCAAGTTTTACATGGCTTGGAACGAGAAACTAATTGAATCAAACAGGTTCTTGAGGGGAGTCCGAGATTTTGACACAAAAATTAAAAGGTCGATGAAGTTCCATCCAGAAAGGATGAAACCGAGTTTCGCTTTGAAGGTGTGGAGAGAATTTCGATTCTCCATGCTTATCGAGGTAGCCGTCTTGTACGGCATCATCCTTGGTCTGGCATTTCTTTTATCGGAGTTTCTCCCTGTCACAAATTGGAGTATCACCACTTATGGAAGTAACTTGATTTTTGCGCCTGTTTCGGCAGGACTTGAATCAAGTGAAGTTATTTTCCATATTTTGTCTATTCTCTTCTTTATTGTTCTTTTTTTCTTTTTGCCTTTCCTGGCAAACTGGGAGGAAGAATTGTTTAGAAGGAAGAGACATAAGTGGAAGCCTCTTGTCATTCAGGCACTGGTCTTTGGGCCAGTACATTTGTTTTCAGGATCTTCTATAGCAACTTGTGTCGCTATCATCTTTGGTGGATTGTTTCTCGGTTATAAGTATCGGGTGGCTTTCCTAAAAGAGATGAAAAAAACAGATAATAACAATCAGCAATCAGAGGACAGAGGGGTGCTCACGAGCACTGCTTACCATTCTATGTATAATAGTTTGGCATTCCTTATTGGGCTGATTGGTCTACTCATCTAGTTTTTCTCCAACAGGAGACGAGGTGGGGAAGATCGTTTGTTTTACAAGATCGCCCCACACTCGTTATAGTTATCAAAATTTGGTAATTATAACGAGGGTGATCTTCAATATATAAAAATACCCAATTGAGGGTA
>PFPL01000063.1:12514-18903 GCA_002793035.1 Candidatus Magasanikbacteria bacterium CG_4_10_14_0_2_um_filter_33_14 | reverse complement strand
ACACGCAAATCTAGCCCCTCTTTTCTTTGTCTAAATCTATCATCTTTGAGACGAAGACTTAAAGCAGGTTTCAAAACTTCTTTAAATCTAGACCAAAAGCCTTTTTTCTTATTGGACAAAGGATCATAAGGAACAATAACATAATATTTTTTGGTCATGATTTTACCGATATCCACAAGCTCTTCAATAAAAGAACGATAATCAGCTGTTTGAATACGTAAAAGTTCGTTGGTCTGTCCTTTTTCTTGTCCAGCAAGCTTCTCTAAATAAGGTTTTATTTGCAAACGTCTTGATTGGACACAAATCTGAATTGGAAAATCTAAAGAGTTCAAAAAACCGACATAAGAAGATATAGTACCATTTTGTTCATCTTCAGACTTAAGTGAAAAATTGATACTAGAAGTCATAAGTACTGAACGCAAAGTACCATCTTTTAACACCACTGTATTATCTCTAATTTCAGCAATATCCAAATAAGTTTGAGTATTTGGTCGACTATTGGCTTTTTTGATAGCTTTTTTACTTTTCATAAACTAATTTATTTTTGAGAAAATACTTATATATTATAAATCATTTTCAACTTTATAAACACCTCCAGTATTCACAAGCAAAGCTAAGTCACGAATATGTTTACGACTAGTCTTCTTTTTGGCTTGTAAAACTTCTGGAATATCAGGCTTCATATTACGAAAAAAATCCAATTCCTTTTTGTCATATCTTTTGTGCCAAACACGCAAATCTGGTTTCTTGAGGTACTGGATCATATTTAACAAAAAATAATGAAATGATTGTCCATTTATTTTCACAAAAGCAATTACCAAAGCAGCTATCCCAAAAATACCAAGACTAACAAGAAACAAAGAAAAATCCCCAAATCTGTATGACAAAAAAATTATAATTCCAGCTACCAATATAATTACAAATTGCCTGGTGGTAATAGGCCCAATAATTTTGTCTTCAACATCTATAAATTGTGGTACTACAAATTGTTGCATAACAATACTTTCACTAATTAAAATTGAGAAATTAATTCAACAATGAACTATCTACCCCAATCAAACTTTTGTATTCTTCCAAAGTCAAAAAAATCTTGGGGTCTTTAGTTTGTAAAAGTTGCTCCACCGTTATATTTTTGTTGATAGCTTCAGAAGTTGTCTCCACATACATTTTGAACAAATTGCTCATATGCCAACCATCGATAGTATCTAAAAAAAGCATAAAAGATTCGCTCTTCCAACCATTGAACTTGGATAGTAACATGTCAGCACACTTCTCTGCATCACGAGCCAAACGACGATAATCTACCAATGAAAAATCTGCTATTTCTTGTTTTGGTCCAGTCGTCTTAGCTACTACAGGAGGAGGTGTCACATCATAAATGGCAGATCTTGGTGGTGTATGAGAATAAGGCTGACTAAAATCCAAATTTACTTCTTTTTTCACAGGCATAGTAAACTGAGGAGGTGTTTCAGTTTCTACTTTGGCTACAGGTGTCATCGTTTCTGATTTTGTAGCTACTTCTTTCTTAGGCATTTCCATCACAACTTTTTCTTCTTTTTTTGTAGGTTCCTCTGTGTTGGATTTTTTTTCAAAAACAATTTCAAACAAATTGTCCAAATTACCTTTTGATTCTTTTAATTTTTCAAAAAACCTAGTAGCCTGTTCCTCTGAAAGTCCCAAACCACCATGTTCGACATCTTTCATAGCATAATCCATCACTTGAAATTCATTTCTAATCCCCTTTTTCCAAGAAATCATGAGAGATTTGGCACGGTTTTTTAGGTCATCTTCTATCCCAACAGCAGGCATCTTGATATGTTCTTCCAAATCATGTTGACCTACATGTACAGCCCCTTTTTTCTTCAAGTCTTCTACTTCTGAAAGGTCTTCATCCATAAGAGATTTTTTGTCTTTCTCGTCCCATTCAAAATTAGCAGCAGCTTCATTTACAAAAATATCTGCAACAGGTGTAGTAGTAGAAAGTTCATTTTCATCGGCGACAGGAGCATCAATTTCGACTTCGGCTACATTTTTTTTGACCAAAGTGACAGACTGTGGTGGTGATGGTGGTGCTGGAGGTTGAGGTACCTCTACTTTTTCTTCTGGAACATTATTTTCTTGCAAGTTTGTTGGCTCATTGCTCATTGTTTTTTGTTCATTGTCAATCATTTCACTCTTGCCCGCCGTTTGGGAGGGTTCCTCACTTGTCCCGATACGAAGTTTTTCGGGATTCTCCATTCCTCGTTCCTCGTTACTCTTCACGCTTTCCTCGTTCCCCACTTGCCCGCCTTGGGAGAGTTCCCCCGCACGCATTTTTTTGAACTCTTCAAGACTAACACGTACTTTTGTACCGTCAGCTTTCTTTACCAAAATTGTTGGTTGTTTACTATCTGCCATAAAACTATTTACTTAGTAAATCTTCGTTCCAAACAAATTTACCACTATTTTCATCAAAAAAATACAAATCTTCAATATCTTCAGTACCTTTTTCTTCTGCTAATTGAGACAAATCTGCCAACACATCTTCTATCGGAGACAACTCACCATTTTCATCATATGAATATTTTTGTTCAAAATTTGTTTTTATTTCTTGATAAATATTTGGCACTTCTTCAATCACCTCTTGTGAAGAAATATTTTCTCCTTCCTCCACTTCAGAAGAAGATTCTTGTTCAGCCAAATCTTGTTCGACTATTTCGTCTAAAGCTTTATCAATATTAGGAAATTCAAGATTTTGCGTATTATTTTTATTTTGGTTATCCAAAAATTCTCCAAACTGATCTTCATACTGTGCCGGATAAGTGATAGCATCAATCATATACCAAATTGTGGATTTATCTACACCAATTAAAAAATCCACTGTCGACTTAAAAACCGCCAAATAATCATTTATCTTTTCGTCATCAAATAACAAAGAGTCTAGCCTTTTTTTGGTAAAATCCGACAAGTTGGAAACAACACTAGCCAACAACAAATTATCCTGACCACTGTTTATTTTTTTTATTTCTATCACAAAATCTGATACTCGATATGAAATATCATTATCACGAATAAAAATTATCTCACGAGAATTGAAGACAACATTTTGTATTTGTTCATACTTCATTTGCACATCCTTTTCGTCTAAGCTTTTATTATGCAAATAAGATGCTAGAATTTCCCAGACATCTTCACCTAATAAAATACCAAAAAACAATGTCCTTTCCAAAGTAAATAAAAAATCTTCAAACTTCAATGATCTCATTTTTTTCCAAGCTACCAAAGAATACCATTTTGTGTAAGTATCAGAAAAATTATAAATTTCTTCATAAGAACAAGTCTCCATAATGTTTTTCAATTCCCCGAGCAACTGTTCTCGACCTTCGGCATTGGAAAACAAAACATCAAATTCTTTTTGTAAATTAGTCTTTTCCTGTTCATTCAATTTTTTTTTGGAAGTAAAAATCATACTTTAAATATCTAGGTATTACTTATGTATCACTTTTTCAATGGCATTTTTTGACTCTTCTGATAATTCTTCAAGCATAGCCTCAAAATTTCTTCCATCTTGCTCGTGCCACTGTTGTAACTGTGTTTTAAATGCCGAGGTAAGCTGTGTGTTTTGTTTGATACCATCCAGAGTTTTTTTCAAGGCATTTTTGGCAAGTTGATCAATTTGAGAGGTACGATTACCCTTATTATCTATAACATTAATAGTAAACTGATTATTGTTAGTAGTATTTAAGATTCCATCTATTCCAGTCAAGGTATTAGGTTTTTGTCTTTCTGCAAAATATTGTCTAGTTTCACCAAAAGATTGTCTGTCTGTTTGCATTTTTATCTTGACCCTACCGTTTTCATCCACATTTTTGTCATCAAATAAACCTACACTATGTAGAAGTCCATCTGAACCAGCATTCTTCAAAGCAGAATCAACATATTTCAAAACAACCTGTGCTTTATCATCACCGCCATGTGAATCAACAAAATCCTTATAAGCCCTCTGTACTGTAATATTTTCATTTTCGCCTGCTACTTTTTCAACATTCTTGCCAAGCAACATGGAAAGCATTTTTCTTTGTTGCCCAAGAAGATCATTGCTTGAAATATTTTCTTCGAAACCTACAGCTTTTAAAATTTCAGAAATGGCTGCAGTAGCTTCCTCTGACCCTCTACCAGCAGCAGAAGCAATGCTGGAAGCTAAAGCTTCACGCAAAGCCGGATCAACAACTTTAACATTTTTTATGGCATCTTGTATTTTTTTAGCGATTAAACCACCCTGCTTGGTAATTTCTCGATAATTCAAGGCATCCATTTCTTCTTTATTTTCTTTAAAATGTTTATCTTCCGTTTGCTGTCTAAATACAGCCGTTTTATTTTGTGCTATACGCAAACTGTCTCTAGCATCCGAAGTTTTTATTTCTTGTTTTTGTCTAGATTTTTTACCCAATTCTTCAGCTACAGCACCGGATTTTGCTTGTGTCTTTTGTTCGTTAGTAACAAATTGACTGAACTGCCACAATTGTCCAGCACTATTATCTCTACGCAAAACAGAAATCTTTTTTTGGGCTCCTTTTTTGTCACCACCAGACATAGACAATCCAGCTCTTTCAAAAAATTCATCTGACCGATTTTGTAACACAAAATCTTGATAAGATTCGGCAAACTTATCTTGGAAAGTTTCTAACTTTTTCTTATTTAACTCTGCCAAAGCTTTAGCCTTTTCTTCTGATCCATCTGGCAAAGCGGCCACTCTTGCTGTTTCTTTTTGTATTTTTTCATCATCCATCACAGCTTTTTGTGCTTGCTTAGAAACTTCACGAGACTTCTCTATTTCACGTATCTTTTTATCATATTCAGGTTGTTTAATTTCTCCACTAGCGAGACTAGCATTTAAATTTGCAGTTCTATTATTTGCTATAGCATCATAATCTTGTGTTGACACATTATAATTAGCCACCAATTCAGATTTTTCCTTATCCAACAACTCCATCATTGCATGGTTATATTTTCCTTTAACCATGGCATTTTCTTCAGTACCACCTCTAAGAGCATTTTTATTTTCAGAGTACTCATCATTAATCTTACCAATTTGTTCCGTCTTTTGGTCATCAGTTAGAGAACTATCTTCTTCAATTTTAGCTACTTTGTGATCTCTCTCATTCATTAACCAATTTAAAACTTTTTTATCATCATTACCAGCCTCAAGTATTGGATTATATTCAGTTTCTATATTTTTTAAGGATTCTTGCAAACCCGAATTCAACTCATTATTTTCAGTATCAAGTCGAAGAGTCATTTCATCTTGCATTGCATTTGCCAAAGCTTCTTGTTCTTGTTGTTTTTGTCTTACTTTTTCTGCTGCTTTAGCTTTTACTTTATCTCTTTCTGTGTAAGCTCTTTGTTTTACTTGACCAGCTTCAGTATCACTAGTAGACTGAGATTCTTCCCAAGTTTCTTTAAAAGCCTCAGCTGCCTTATTCCAATCTTCAGCTTGTTTAGCAGCTCTTTGAACAGGCTGATGCCATTTGGATCTCAAAGATAACAAAAAAGCTTTACCTTTATTTCCCTTTTCCCGTTCTTCTCTAGCAGAATCTTCTAATCCCTTGGTTTTTGTCACAGCATTCATAATTCTTTCTTTCTTCATGTTAGCAAAAGTAGCCTTTCTTTCACCTATAAAACTAGACAAACCTGTTTTGTTATATGCATATTTGCCAACACCCTTAAGAGCTTTTCCACCCAAAAGCTTACCATTATCTTTGCCTTTTCCAGTCATCCACCTACCAAACGCATATCCACTACCGATAGTAAAGGCTTGTTTACCATAGTTTATAGCACTACCAACAAGATGAGAACCTGTAGCCCCTGTTTCTTGAGTCATTTTCAAACCAATATACAAAAATATAAAACCAATAATATAGTTGGCCATATTTTCCCAAGTAGACACTTCTGAAATTGAAATTGAAATAGGATCTGTACCTTGTTGTAATCTGATAGAATTACCCGTTTGAATCTCAGACATTATCTGTCCAGTACCGAGAGTCGCAAAAGCCAACCACAGGAAAAAAACCATCACCGGCGCCACAATAACATGTTTGGTAAATTCTTCCCACCAACGACTAGCATATTTTTCTCCTTTTGGCATAGCAGAAAATAGATAAGCCAAAGGAGACAATATAATAAGTGCCCAAAGTACCACAACACGAACAGTCATCACAATAGCATAAGATCCAAGAGAGACCGCAGTAGCTATAGCAAAAGCAAGAGAAATAAGAGAAGCTGCTATGACCTCAATACCAGCACCAGTAATATCCGTACCCAAATCAGCACCTTGTACCAGACTATTTATTTTTTCTAGATTAAACATGTTTATCAAGTTTCCACCAGCACTAGCGGAAACTGCATTCAAA
>PFPL01000063.1:0-12464 GCA_002793035.1 Candidatus Magasanikbacteria bacterium CG_4_10_14_0_2_um_filter_33_14 | reverse complement strand
ATTACTAAAGTTTATAAGTATAGCCATGAGTACAATCTTGACCAGACTTTTCTTCCATTCATATTTTTCAATTCCCAAAATAGTAGCAAAAGCAATAACGAGTAGTGCCACTACAAAAAACATATTAGCGACATCTCTCACCATCACCCAACCAAGCTTGACAACACTCACATCAATATAATTGTTATAACTAGCCAATGTTACAAAAAATCTTAAGAAAAAAATACTAAGACCAATAGCCAGCTGTGATACTGCCAAAACAATTGAAGAAAAAAATCCTAATAAACTACTCTCAAAAGATTGAGCACTAACAACTTTGGTGGTACCCACAAAAAACGCGATAACCAAGAAAACAAAAAACGCCCTATAATGATATTGGGATAATTTCTTAGGCAAAATCTTAGTAAAAAAAGACTTCCAGTTACTTAATTGTGTTAAGACAAAACGACTCATGTTTTTGAGTTAGCCGTTTATAATAAATTTGTTTATATTATAACACAAAATGCGTAGAAATAGTAATAATAATAACTTATTATATCCACACCATATAAATGAGTCAAAAATTTAGGAATTTAGGAATTTTAAATTCTGAAACAATGTCTCAATGTTTTGAAATTTAAAATTACTAAATTTAAAATTAAAAACGCCCTAAATAATAAGGACGTTTAATAACAAAAATTTTAACTAAATAAACCACCTATGGTTTAAGCCTATTGACCATACGAGGAAACGGAATACATTCACGAATATGCTCTACTCCTGCCATCCAACGTACCGCACGCTCAACACCGATACCAAAACCAGAATGTGGTACAGATCCATATTTGCGCAAATCTGTATACCAACTATAATCTTCTTCTGGCAATTTTTCTTCTCTTATTCTCTCGAGTAACAAATCGAAATTATCTTCACGCTGAGAACCACCAATAAGCTCCCCAGAGCCTTCGATACCTATCAAATCATCATTGAGAACTCTAGCATTATTTTCTGGATCAATTTTCATATAAAAAGGCTTGATAGACTTTGGCCACTTTTCGATAAACACTGGTACATCACTATCTTTGGTAAGTAGTCCTTCATCATCATTGCCCAAATCTTCACCATGTTTAATATCACTTCCCATTTCATTTAGTTTCACAATAGCATCATCATAAGTATAACGAGTAAATTGTTTTTCTAAGACTTTTTTTAGTGGCGCAGTATCTCTTTCCAAGATTTTGAATTCTTGCTCACAATTGTCCAAACATTTTTTGACAATAGCTTTGACAAGACCTTCTTGAATACGAAGATTTTCTTCATGTTCTATAAAAGCTCCTTCAGCATCCATCATCCAAAATTCTGTTAAATGTCTTTTGGTAACAGATTTCTCAGCACGAAATACCGGTCCAAAATCATAACAACGTCCGACACTCGCGATAGCCGATTCGATATATAGCTGTCCAGATTGTGAAAGATATGCTTCTCCCAAGTCAAAATATGGCACAGGAAAAAGTGTAGTAGTCCCCTCACAAGCATTTGGAGTAAAAATCGGAGAATCAGTACGAATGAATTCTTCAGTATGCAAATATTCATTGATAGCAGTCTCGACCATATCGCGAATACGAAGTATTGCCCATTGTTTCTTGGAACGAAGCCAAAGATGGCGATTTTCAAGTAAAAATTCTGGACCATGTTCTTTGTGAGCAATAGGATAATCTTGAGATAGAGAGACAATTAGCAATTCTTTTACTTGTAACTCATAAACACCTTCTTGCTTAGGATGTTTGCTAACTTCAGCTGTCAGAGTTATAGAAGATTCTTGTGTAAGTTTTTCAGCATTTGACCAAGATTCTTCAGAGACACTGTCTTTGGCCACCACAGCTTGAATAAATCCTGTACCATCACGAAGCTCCAAAAATGCCAAAGAACCAGAAGAACGCTTATTGTAAACCCAAGCTTTTATTTCTACTTCTTGTCCGACTTTTTCAGCTATATTTTTTATGAACATATTTATACTAATTTTTAATTTTGAATTTCAAAACAATTTTTAAATTTTATAAATTATATAAAAATTCTAAATATTCCAATTTTTAAATTTAAACATTATTAAATTGTTTCAAAATTGAAAATTGAAAATTCTAAATTTTAGTCTATATCTATACTACTAAAAGAAACTAAACTATGCAAGTCAGAGCCCAATTTACGACTTTTCTTTCCAGAAAATGTTCACACCAGGTATGAATAGTTCTATGTACATTTTTGGCTGAGTAGAGCTCAAAATCAAGGTTAAATATTTCTTCAAAATCACTCTTTTCCAAAATTGTTAACAATTCAAATATAGAACTTTCCACAATTTTTTCTTCACTACTGAGAGTAAAACCCAAAAAATATAACAAATTAACCATGAAAGAATCAAGCATTAGTAAAGCCTTCTGATTATTGAAATCTTCCAACTCATTTACAGCAAAAAGAAAACTTTCTAAAAAAACAAAAAACTTCACATCTCTTTCTTCTTCTGCAAAAAGTTTATCCACGATAGATACGATATAACCAGCTACCAAACTTTTGTCCAAATTTTCTCTTATCTTGCGTAAATAATCGACAGATTGGACTCTAGTCAAATAATCTACTTCTTTCCCCTTCTCAACAGTAATATCAACAATTGAAAAAGGCTCAAGATGAGCCGAATTTTTACTAACTATTTTTTTTACACCACGAACAAGCAAACTCAATTTACCTTTTTCTTTGGTATAAACACTTACAATCTGATCGTGCTCACGGAAATCTCTCCTACTCAAAACTATAGACAACATACTACATAGTTAAAAGTTCTTAAAGTTTTTAAAGTTATAAAGTAAATAATATATTTAAAAATAAGTTCCTATAAAAAACTTTATGAACTTTACAAACTATTTAAAAAATATTATCAATAAATTAAAATACTAAAATTAAAAAAATTATTTATCCAAATAGGTCTTAAGTATAAGCATCGCCGATTTTTCATCAAGCGAAGCATCACCTTCCATATTTCGAGCTTCTGCAGTAGTTAGCCTCTCATCCACAAACTCAAATTCTTTATTGGTCAATTTATACAAATCTTCTGCAAATTTTTTTATTCTTTCAGTATTTTTATTTTCAGTCATATCTTCTAGAGTAAGAGGAAAACCAAAAACTATTTTATCAATATTTTCTTCTTTGATAATTTTGGCTAATTTCCTCAATTGTTCTTCTCTAGTTTTTTCAATAACCAAACCAAAAGGTAAAATAATATCAAGACTAGTCTGTAACCAAGCAAGACCAATTTTATTTTTACCATAGTCTATTCCTAAAATATTCATACTTTATAAAAAAATTTGTGTTATTTGTTTAATATTTGTGTTATCCTAAAATTTCTTTAAATAAAAGGATAATAATTAAAATCAATTTGTCTTTTTCTCCAGGGCAACATCAATCTTAAGTATCTTCGCATCTTTCTCTTTACTCGAAATATTCAAATCAATTTGTTTTCTTTCATAACCACTTTTCTCAAATACCACACTATATTCACCAATCGCAATTGGTAAGAAATAACGTCCAAAAACATCTGTCACATAATAATCTATCAGTCTATTTCTTCTCTTTTCAAAAAGTGACACAGTGACTCCCATAAGAGCAGAATTTTTGGAACCAGAGACACGACCATATTGAGGTTCTTTTTTGGCAAAAGAAAGACGGATAAACAAGAATAACAATATAATGTGAATAAGCAGAAGGGATAGAGTCCACCACTTTGGGATAAGTATTACCACAACCAAAGCAAACAAAGGTGCACAAAAACCTAACAACAAGGCTAATCTTTTCTTCCATTTACGTAAATTGAATTTGAATTTAGAGACAGTCTTTTCTTCTGGGTCAACAGGTACATATCTATTGACCACATCATCTGCTGAATCCACCATAATATCTCCACCTTGGTATTCATTTTCCATCTCCAAATCAGCGTTTTCTGATGGGAAAATATAGCCATACTTTCTAACATCTAAAATATAATTACCTGGTTTTGGTAAAAAAAGATATTCACCATTTCTACCTGTAACAATCGTTTTGGAAACCTTTTTATCATTTTTATTCAAAAGACGAACAGTAGCCAAATCAATTGGATTTTGATTCATTGAGTTGAATACTTTTCCCCATGATTTCTTTTTTCTTTTTGTTACCAAAAGAAGTGGCTGAGTAAACAAAAATTGAAAATATAAAAAGAAATTACCAAAACCAGAAGCAAAAGGAACATTGAGTACTGCAACACCAGCAATCACTGGATTTAATTTTTTGATAACACATTGCTCTAAGTATTGTCTTTGTCGACCAGTCGCTGTAGCAGCTAGATTTAGCAATGATTGATCTCCTGATAAATCCAAAGTCTCACTAGCACAATCCAAAACTACAGCCGTACCCTCCAAAGTTTGGGATGTATTTTCCAAAATACCTACTTGCTTATAACACTTAGCAAGATTTTTGTAAGAATCACTTGAATTAACATCTAACTCATTGTTGTCTACCAAATCCTGAACACAAACAGCAAGTTCTTTACTCTGTTCTGGAGTAATAGCATAAGAATCAAGAGCTTGTTTTTTTAGCAAATCCTTCAATTCTGGAATATCCCAAACATTATCAAAAGAATAATTATCATAACACATACCTTGTGCCTTGATATATTCTTCTTTCAAATCGGCTTCTTTACACGTATTTTGTTGAGTCATAGCATCCATTTGCAACTTCTGAACACGACTCGCATAATCAGAGGCCTGTTGAGCACAAATTTCTGGATCTCCCGCTTGATAACAAAGCGTCATATTATAATCCAAATCTTGATTTATTACATCTATTTTTTTCTGAATATCTTCAGCCGTACTACTATTACATGCATTCAATTTTTCAACATAAGTTGTATAAGCATCTGAAAGACAATTCGTAATTTCATCTTGATTAGGCAAATCCTCTGCCAAAACAAAAAACGGTACAAAAAAACCGCTAATTATAAAAAATAGAAATAATATTTTTTTCATATTTTTAATTAATTTCTGAAGGTCTTCTGGTTACAACCAAAGGACCATCTTTGGTAATAATAATAGTATGCTCAAAATGAGCACTAAGACTTCCGTCAACAGTCGTGATACTCCAACCATCTTCAGCTGTATCCACTTTATGACTTCCCATTGTAATCATAGGTTCAATGGCAATCACCGCTCGCTCTTCCAATTTCCAACTTTCCAAATCTTTATCATAATAATTTGGAACACGTGGCTCTTCATGTACTTCGTGTCCAACACCATGACCTACCAAATCACGAACAATACCATAACCTTGTGGAGCAATATAAGTTTCTACGGCTTTACCAATATCAGCGATAGAATTATTCAAAAAACATTTTTCAATAGCAAGTTCCAAAGATTTTTTTGTTACATTTACCAATTGTTTCGTTTTTTCAGCAACATCTCCAACCATGACAGTAATAGCAGTATCTGTAAAAAATCCATTACCACCTTTACCCAAACCACAATTAACAGGATATTGCATTCCAATATCTATACTAAAAATATCACCATCTTTTAAGATTTTGTCTTTGGTTGCAATCCCATGAACAACTTCAGTGTTCAAAGATGCACAAATAGTAGATGGAAAAGGTGGATCACTCTTACGACCACGATAACCTTTGAAAGCAGGTCTCCCTCCAGCCTCAACAATGAGCCTCTCAGCTTCCATATCTACTTCATAAGCAGAAACTCCCACAACAGCCATTTGAGCCAACTTATCCAAAATTTCACCCAAAATACGTCCTCCTTCAATAATAAATTGTACCTCCTCTTGTGTTTTTATATATGACATAGTAGATATATCATAGCAAATAAATATAATTTAAGCAAATAAAAGTAGTTATCAACAAACAACTCTTGAATGATACGGAAATTTGATGTAAAATAATATTCGGCGTTTAAAAAAATTCTTTTATGGGTAGAAGCATTTTTTTACAAAAAAATTAGCGCCACTTACCTGGCTTTCATGCCAACTGTACTCGGTTGTCAAAAAGCTAGGTTTTTTATTTTAAATAAAAACCGACTATCTCTAGTCGGTTTTATTATGTCTTTACTATTATTCTTTAGTTTCTTCAACTTTTTCTTTTACTTCTTCAGTTTTTTCTTCCTTTTTCTTTTCTACTTTTTCTTCAGTCTTCACTTCAGCTTTAGATTCTTCTTTTTTATCTTCCTTCTTACCTACACCTTCTAGCTTAAGACCTAGACGATGTTCAGCAGGTTCGATAGAGATAATTTCAAAGTTGTATTTTACACCCACTTCGAATTTTCCTAGAAGCATCTTGGTGTCAGAAACACGTTTGTCACTCAAGTCAGAGATATGAGCAAGACCGTGAATTTGATCATCTAGTTTTACCATAAGACCAAAAGGTTCAATCTTGTGTACTTCAGCGTTGATGATTTGACCAACTTTGTAAGTATCTTTGACCTTTTTCCAAGGATCGTCAATAAGTCTCTTGATTGATAGATAAATTTTTGATTTGTTTAAGTCAATAATTTGAGCTTTGATTTTGTCACCTACTTTTAATACTTCACGAGGGTGACTAATTCTTTGCCAGACGATTTCTGAGATATGAACAAGACCTTCAAGGTTTGTACCAAATTTGATGAAAGCACCAAATGATGTAAGAGCACTTACTTCACCTTCGACAATATCGCCAACAGCGTAAGAGTCTAGTACATTTTTTTGTTCTTCTTCCCAAACTTCTTTTTCAGAGAAAATAAGTTTTTCATCATCCATGTCAGCTGTAATCACTTTTACTTTGATAGTAGTACCAATGAATTTACGTAAATGTTCCAAAATTCTATTTTTGTCACCACCTTGTACACGTGGATAGTTGTTTGGATTCAATTGTGATACTGGCATAAAACCTACCAATGCATCAGATTGAAGCATTAGACCACCTTTGTTGGCAGCAATAATCTTAGCTTTGATGATCTCACCTTTTTTGGAATATTCAGCCATTCTTTCCCAGACCATTCTATTACCAGCAACGCGGAAAGACAACTCCATTTCACCATTTTCATTTTCATCTTCGATGACAGTAGCTTCTACTTCATCACCAACTTTTACGTCAGAAAATTCTTTTGATTCAGAAAAAAGTTCTGGACCACGTACAACACCGACAATAATACCGGCAACATCCACACGAACTTCACCTTTGTCGATAGAAATTATTTTACCTTTTACCAAATCACCCACTTTTGGGATATTGGCAAAGTAATCTTTCAAAAGTTCTTCGAAATTTTGATTTGACATATTTTAATAAAACGCGATTTCTCGCAAATTAACCCTATTTCACAGATCATGAAACATTTTACATGCCTCAATTATTTATGAAATGAGCCCCAAATGATTTTGGGTATAAATAAATTTTGCTTTTTTAGGCTAAAACAGCCCTTTTTCAAGCTCGCATACTATAACAAAAACAGTTATCTTTGTCAATAGTTATCAAATAAAAATTTGTTGGATTATGCGACTAGAGATTTATCAGTACAATTTTAGTAAAATTAGGCTAAAATAAGCCAAAATAAACAAAAAAGTCCGCCCAAATATAGACGAACTTTCTTTAATTTTCAGCTTTTATCTACTTCAAAATCCGGGTAAATCCGCGTTTTTTAAACAAAGGCAATCGCAGCTACAGTATCCCCTGCTTGTTTGAAACGCATGATTCTCACACCTTGGGTAGCTCTACCTAAAGTAGAAATACTCTTGAGAGAAGTACGTATGACTTGTCCTTTGACTGAGACTATCATAATGTCTTTATCTTCTGTTGTATTTACTACCTGACTAGTAATAATTTTACCGGTCTTATCAGTTACAGCCATAGTCTTGATACCACTACCTCCACGGCCTTGAACTTTGTATTCATTTACTTTAGTTTTTTTACCCATACCATTTTCTGACACGACTAGCAATTCAAGTACTTTCATTTTGACCAGACTATTGTCCAAGATACTCATACCTACTACTTCATCAGTAGATTTGAGCTTGATAGCACGGACACCAGAAGCAGTACGACCCATAGCACGGACATCTTTTTCTTTGAAACGGATAGATTGCCCCATAGAAGTCGTGATCATGATATCATTGTTACCATTAGTTGGTTGAACCCATTCCAGCATGTCATTTTCTTTTAGTTTTAGAGCAATAAGACCAGATTTGCGGACATTCTTGAAATCTTCCAATTTAGTTTTTTTGATATTTCCTTTACTTGTCACCATGACAAGAGATTCATAACTACTAAGATTAGCCATTGATAAAAATACAGAAACTTTTTCATTTGGAGCTAGTTGTAAAAAGTTTTGTAAAGCTTGACCTTTGGCGGTACGTGTTGCCAATGGAATTTCATAAGCACTAAGTTGGAAAACACGTCCACGAGTAGTGAAGAATAAAATATTATCATGTGTATTGGTAGAAATAATTTTGTCAACTACATCTTCTTCTTTAGTCGTAAGACCAATTACACCTTTTCCACCACGACTTTGTTGTTTGAAAGTATCTGGTGGCAAACGTTTTATATAACCATCACGAGTAGAAATAATAAGAGTAGGTTCATTTGGAACAAGATCTTCTATATTGAATTCTTTGACACCATGAACAATAATCTGAGTACGTCTAGCATTACCATAAGTTTCTTTGATAGATTCAATATCAGTTTTGATAAGACCTAGAATTTTCTTTTCACTCTTAAGTATTGCTTCCAATTCGGCAATAAGTTTTTGTTTTTCTTTGAGTTCATCTTCAATTTTTTGACGTTCCAAATTAGCCAACTGTTGCAACTTCATTTCTAAAATGGCGACAGTCTGTCTATCTGTAAATTTGAATTTACTCATCAAATTTGTTTTTGCTTCTTCCTTGTCTTTTGATTTTCTAATAAGTGCAATAATAAGGTCAATCTTGTCTAGTGCTTTTTTCAAACCTTCCAAAATATGAGCTCTATCGAGTGCCTTATCTAAATCAAATTGAGTACGACGACGAATAACTTCTTGACGATGTTTTAGATATTCTTCCAAAACAGTTTTTAGATTCAAAACTCTAGGTTGAATACCATCAACCAAAGCCAACATATTAACATGAAAAGTAGTTTGTAAATCAGTAAGCTTATACAATTTGTTCAAAACTTTTTTTGGATAAGAATCTTTTTTGAGTTCAATCACAATACGAACACCTTCTCTACTAGATTCATCACGCAAATCTTTGATACCATCCAATTTTTTTTCTTGGACAAGCGTAGCTATTTTTTCTATGAGTCTAGATTTATTAACTTGATAAGGTACTTCAGTAATAATAATATTTGTTTTGTCACCTTTTTCAGTTTCTTGAATATCAGTTTTTGCACGCATCACAATACCACCACGGCCTGTCGCATACGCAGCTGCAATATCTTTTTTGTTGTAAATTATGCCACCTGTTGGGAAATCCGGTCCTTTGATATATTCCGTCAATTCTTCAATACTAATCTTTGGATTTTCGATAAGTGCTGTCACACCATCACAAAGCTCAGACAAATTGTGTGGTGGAATGTTAGTTGCCATACCAACAGCGATACCCATACTACCATTCAACAACAAATTTGGTAATTTAGCAGGCAAAACTCTAGGCTCTTTGTAAGAACCATCATAAGTTGGCACAAAATCCACAGTATTTTTATCAATATCAAGAATCAATTCCTCAGCGATAGCTCTTAATTTGGCTTCAGTATAACGCATAGCAGCAGCATTGTCGCCATCCATAGAACCGAAGTTACCTTGACCATTTACCAGCATCTCACGCATGTTGAAATCTTGGGCCATACGTACCAAAGAGTCATAAATAGCAGAGTCACCATGTGGATGGAACTTGGCCATCACTTCACCAACTACGTGAGCAGATTTTTTGAATTTGGAATTATGTCGAAGACCTATACCCCACATAGCATAAAGAATACGACGATGAACAGGCTTCAAACCATCACGAACATCTGGCAAAGCACGAGAGACGATAACACTCATAGCATAATCCAGATAAGAAGTTCTCATTTCTTGTACCAGATTTATTGGTTCTATTTTTTCAACAATTTCTCCTTGGATAGTTTCTTCTTTGTCAGATTTGGTAGATTTTTTTATACTTTTCAAACGTGCCATAAATTTTACTCAAAATTATTTAAAAAAATTAGTTATTAATTGTAGATGTTGTTATAGCTGTTATGATAGAACTTGTACCAGTAGAACTTTGAAATAATGTATTCATAGCTTCCTGTACTTTTTTGTTGACTTCTTTGTCAGTATTTACTTTTTCATCTACAGCTATACTACTTGTAGTACTTGCAGGAATATCCGTGTCAAAATTATTAAATATATTCTTCAAGTCTTGTTTACTATTTTTCAAAGAACTCAAAGGTCCATTCGAGCTACCTTTTGAATCGTAGAATACATTACTAATATTCAACAACCATAAAAAAAATATTACAACTGTAAACAAACTCACTGCCGTCCACAACCATTTTTGACTATTCTCAGGCGCTTTATAAATTGCCGCTTGAGGACGATTCACAGGGATAATCTTTTCTCTCTGAACAGGAATTTGGATATTATCAATATTCTCTTTTTCTTCTTGTTGCATTTCTTGCGCTAAGAATGTAGGCAAATCTCTTACAGCTTTCTTAATATCCCTCAATTCTTTATCTACTTTTTTTTTAGTAGTCTTATTTATTTTCTTAAGATTTTTCTTTACAATCTTTTTTTTGATTTTGTCAGTTTTTTTGCCCTTGCTTGAGTCATTCTTTTTTGTAGCTTTTTTATTGTTTTTTTTGACAGGCATAATGTAATAAATTTTGTAATTTAGTCACTATAAAATCGGGATAAATTTTAAAACGCCACATTCCTCAATGTTTATTCTTTTTCAAGTACCACCACGTCAGTATCTTCTTCTGGTAAATCTTTTTTCTTGAGAATTACTTTCTTTTCAGGAGAACCATTTTTACTTCCTATTTCTTTCAAAAAGGTATCAACAGCTTTTGCATCAGGATCATTGTCTGAATTGAAAGCATAAGGGATAACAACACGTGGTTCTATCTCATTAACCAACTTTACAGCACCTTCAGCATCAAAAGAATCTTTATTCCCTACAGGTAAACAAAGGATATCAATATTTGATAATATTTCAAGCTGTTTAGCTGTAAGTTGTTTATTTATCATACCAACATGAACAAGACTCATATCTTCAGCATCAATACGAACCATGGTCTCTCCTTCTCCATGTCCTTCTACAGCTGTTATTAACACGCCTTTGATATCTACCTCACCAGCTGTTGAAAAAACAAAAGGATCACCAGAAAGAGTAATACTATCCTTTTCACCATGTGTAAAAAGAGCTATGTCAGGTGTAAGACTACGAGGGAAATTGCCTTTGTTTTGCTTATAAGGGTCTATTACAATCGTAACATCCTTATCAAAAGGCTTTGTCTGAATTTTTATGGCGGTATTGCCAAGCCAAGAAATATGCATAAATACAAGTTTAAATCTACTAAAATACAGAGATATTATACAAGATTTTGAAGAGTATGGCAAGAGATACAAAACAAAAAAACAATCCCTAAAATAGAGATTGTTTTTCTTTTATATTGACAGTTTTTAAGATTCTAAGTTTTCACCCTCACTATAAACTTCAGAATCAGGAACAGTAACGACTCTGTCGAATCTAAAGTTTAGTTTATTGAACTCTGTTTCATTTGGAATGTGTCTTTTTACTTGTTGTTCTGGGTTGGTTGTATCTGGTTCTAGTCTATATACTTTAGGATCATTCTCGTATTTAATAAGAGTATAGTTTGGATGAGTTGTAGTATCTGTTATTTCTTCTTTTGTTGTATATTTCTCTAACAATCTTTGGTCTATATCTTCTATCCAGTTCCAATTATAGTTTAATTGATTAAATGTCGTTTCATTGGTTATCCAATACTTATTATTATTTAGAAGTAGGTAGACTTTTGGATCGGTGACTGTTTTAACTAAAGCACCATATTTTGGATCATATTTTGGTCCCCATGGCATGAACCCTAAGTTATCATTTGGTATTAGGTTTAGAGTTTTACTATCTGTTAGATTTACATCTTTCCAAGATGTAAAGTAACTAAAGTAGATATCTGATCTTTGAAAGGCTCTCTTTGTACAGTTAGTAGTTATATAATATACAGACTTATTTATTGTTGTCTTATATGCTTGTTCTTTTGTTAGTGGACAATTACTATTATCATTTATTATTTCTACTACTTCATCTTTAGCGTCGGTACTTTGTCCGGTTAGAGTGATTTGACCTGAGTAGATTATTGTTCCGCCTTGAGCTGATCTAAACTTAGCGTAGACTGTTTTGAGGCCATTTCCTTCACTTAGTGTCCAATCTTTAGTTGAGTTATATTTCTCAAAAGAAACATCTTC
>PFPL01000070.1 GCA_002793035.1 Candidatus Magasanikbacteria bacterium CG_4_10_14_0_2_um_filter_33_14 | reverse complement strand
TTTGCTGCTTACGGTTTCAACAAAGCTCATGCGGCTAGTTATGGTATTGTAGCTTATCAAACGTCTTACATGAAAGCACACTACCCCGTGCAGTACATGACAGCGGTACTTCAGGCTGAATCAGGAGATGCTGAAAAAGTCTCGGCTATTGTAGGGGAGTGTCGTCGTCTTGAAATCGATGTTTTACCACCGGATGTCAACGAGAGTTTCAAATCTTTTGCGATGGTTTCCAAGCCTGGTGAAAAAGGGCGTATTCGTTTTGGGCTGAGTGGTATCAAAAATGTGGGTGAACATATTTGTGAAGTGATTTATCGCGAAAGAAAAGAAAATGGATCTTACAAAAGTTTGGAAGATTTGATTGATAGAGTAGAGGATAAAGATTTGAACAAAAAATCTATAGAAAGTTTAGCTCAATCTGGAGCATTAGATTGTTTTGGTATTGACAGAGCTGTACTTATGGCTAGTAGTGAAAATATTTTACTATATCTTCGTCAAGGTAGAGAAAACAAAAATACCAATCAAGATTCTCTTTTTGCAGGTACTTCTATTGATGTGGATTCCAAAATAACTTTGCAGAGTGCTGAACCAGCCACGATGGAACAAAAACTTGCTTGGGAAAAAAACTTATTAAGTATTTATGTTTCTTCGCATCCTTTTGCTTACTATGAAAAATTTTTGGAAAATAAAGTCATTACCGTAGCTGAAGTAGAGACTATGGACAGAGATTCTTGGGTGGTTGTTGGTGGTGTGATTGACTCTTTGAAAAAGATGATTACCAAAAAAGGTAAGACCATGATGTTTGCTAGTGTGCAAGATATGAGTGGTAGGATAGAACTTTTGATATTTCCAAAGACTTATGAAGAAACCAAAAATTCTTGGGTAGAAGGAAATGTTGTTTGTGTAGTTGGTAAGACTCCAAAAGAAGAAGGGGATAATAAGATTTTTGTAGAAAAAGCTTATGTTTTGACTAAGCAAAATATCGCTGAAGTCAGTGCTTATTTGGTACCTATTAGCAGGGCTAAAGAAGAAAAAATTAGTACAAAACCTGATAAATATGTTATTATAAATATTAGTAAAAATGATTTGACCGAAAATTTGGATAAAATAAAATCTTTTTTGCAAGAAAATAAAGGAGAATATTTGGTTTATTTTCAAATTGGAACAGAAAAAATGAAGACTAATTTCATGGTTGATTATTCAGAAAATTTTGAAGAAGAATTGAAGAAGATTGTCGAAAATATTAGTTTGGAAGTAAAATAAAATTTTTCATACTTATTTCAATTTATTAAAACAATTTCTATTTGGAAGTTGTTTTTATTTAATTTTTTTAGGCTTAGCTATTGACTTTTTAGCCAAAATGTGGTACTAGTTTAGTATAAGTTCTTTGACAATTTGCTTGTTTTTTATAGCTTTGGGAATAAATTTGTTCTTCATTTTTTAAGGACGTATTTTTTTCCAAAGCTAAAGACTTCTATTTGAGATTGAGAGATGTCACCATGTCGGTCGACGTCTGTTATACTTTTTTTGCGTCTAACGCGGGAGAAATCACATGATTCGCAACATTATTATCGTTTTTGTCTCTCTTCTCTTCGCTTCCTGTACTTACGGTAGCTACACTGTGTCCAAAGATGGCATCATTTATGATGCTGTCGAGGATGCGGGAGATGTTCTTCATCATGATGATGTTGCCGATTCATACGTCGGCGACACTGTTGTGGATGAAACCAATTTCATCGATACCAACTCGTCGGAGGAGGATGTTTTCCTTTTTTCCGATGTCTGGCACAAGTCGTCGTGCGGTGCTGGGGTGCAAGAGTGTGGACCTGGAAAGCCAGCTTGTCTCCCAACAGGAGATTCATGTTTTGTCTCTTCTTGTAGTGTACGAGGGTGTTGTGTCAATGGTTTTATACCTGGCGACACTGACTGCTGCACTGAAGATTCAGAATGTGGTGAGGACGAGACATGCGAGAGTGGGCAGTGTATCCAATTCACATGTCCACAGTCGGATATTTCGTTGGAATGTTTCGATTATAGTCAGCCTTATAGGCATGTCTGTTTTACGAAGTATACTTCATCTCAGGAGTGTAGTTCTCAGCGCCCTGTGGATTGTCGTCACGATGATAATTGTTGGAATGACAGTATCTGTGTCGCAAATAAGTGTCAGCAGTTGAACTGTTTGTCGGGACTTGATTATGGTTGCTATGAGACGGATGTCGCTCCGTTCGCTGCTGACTGGAGGTGCATTTATGACCTTCAACCTGAAGGTACTGTTTGTGACGACGGCAATTCCTGCACCAATAGTACTTGCCATAGTGGACAGTGCTGGGGGATCGGATTGGCGGGTTGCAAATCACCGTAGAACAAGCAAATAGACAAGGGACTTTGGCGCGGATTTGAGGGAACTCGCGCCATTCCCTACAGAATATTTCTTGTGGAAAGGAATATTGTGTAGGTAAAAAATAGCTAAAATAACCAAATTATCCTTGGTTATTTTTATTTATTTGAGTTTTGATGTATAATTTGTGATAATAATCAAGATTATCTTTACTTTATGCAATGTCCCGTTTGTAATTCAAAAGAAACCAAGGTGGTTGACTCTCGTTTGACACAAGATGGTTTTGCTGTTCGACGTCGTCGCGAATGTATCAAGTGTCAATATCGTTTTTCTACTATGGAAGAAATGGAGTTGCTTGATATTATCGTTGTCAAAAATGATGGTAAACGTGAGGCCTATTCTCGTATAAAAATTGAAAAAGGGATTATGCAGTCACTTTCCAAACGTCCTTTTTTGCAAGAAAATTTTGACAGAATGATTCACAATATTGAGCGTGATATTCAAAAAAGAAATAAGAAAGAAATCGCTAGTACAGAAATAGGAGAAATTGTTATGAAACATTTGAAAAAATTTGATAAGATAGCTTATATACGTTTTGCTTCTATTTATCGTGCTTTTGAAGATGTTAGCACTTTCAAAAAAGAAGTAAACTCGCTTTAATTTGTAATTTATAAAATGTATGGATAAAGAAAAAATAAAAAAAGAAGAAGAAAAAGAAATACAAAGTACAAAAGTTGAAGAAAATAATCAGGAAGATGTTCCAGAGTATGTTGGTCCAAAATTTTATGGTACCAAACATCCTCGTCAAGAAAAAGAAGAAGAGGCTCATATCAATCGTGGTACTTTGCAAGAATTGGTAGAAAAAAATATTAAGTGGTCTCAAGTAATATATAACCAAAATAAAAAAATAAAACGTCGTCTTACCATGATTGTGATTGGAAATTATTTACGTTTGTTTATAATTATTGCTCCTATTTTGATTGGTTTTCTTTATTGGCCAGAAATTTTGGCTAAATTTCAAGAGTATTTTGGTCAATATTTAGGAACAAATGGTTTTGATGTATCCCAGATTAAAGACCTCTTGAATTCTACAAAATAATATTTGAAAGAAAAATTTATTTGTTTGCGTAATATTGTATACAAAAACAGTGTTGTTTTTTTATTTTTTCTACTCTCATATTTGAGGGTTAATTAAATTATTTTTTGCTATGGAAAAAGAAAATTTGTACAAAAAATATTTTACACTAGTAATTATTAGTATGGTTTCTGGTGTTGTTGGGGGAATTTTGACAATGGCTTTGTTTTTTAGTTTAGGTACAAAATATTTGCCTTCTATAACTAATTTAAAAAATAATGTTGTGTCGACTGATGTTTCTTATAGTTTCAATTCAGACCAAACGGTAACTGTGGTGGAAAAAGCCAACAAAGCTGTTGTGAGCATTATAATCAGTAAAGACATTTCACAAATACAAAGACAAAATAATTTTTCTTTTAATGGTTTTTTTGATTTAGGTTTTCCTTTCAATCAGTTGGAACCTCAGACACAACCTCAAGATAAAAATGATAAGAATGATGATAAAAGTAATTTACAGAGGGTTGGAGGTGGTAGCGGTTTTATTATTAGTTCAGATGGTCTAATAGTAACCAATCGTCATGTAGTAGATGATGAGGATGCTGTATATTCTGTAGCTTTATCAGATGGTACAGAATATGATGCCGAAGTCTTGGCCAAAGATCCAGTCAATGATGTCGCGTTGCTAAAAATTGAAGCAAAAGATTTGCCAACATTAGAATTGGGTGATTCAGATCAATTGAAAATAGGTCAAACTGTCATTGCTATTGGTAATGCTCTTGCAGAATATGGCAATACTGTCACACGTGGCGTGGTTAGTGGTAAGGGAAGAAGAGTAGAGGCTGGAAATGGAAGTGGTTCTAGTGAGGTTTTGGAAGAAGCTATTCAGACTGATGCGGCTATAAATCCGGGAAATTCTGGAGGGCCATTGCTCGATATGGCTGGAAATGTAATCGGTATAAATACAGCTGTTTCACAAGAAGGACAGCTTGTAGGTTTTGCAATTCCTATAAACAGTGTCAAAAAGACAATTCAATCTGTCAGAGAAACTGGTAAAATTGTTAGACCTTGGCTTGGAATTAGATATACTCCCATCAACAAACAAATGCAAAAAACTAATAATTTGTCAGTTGATTATGGAGTTATAATTCAACGTGGTACGACTCAAGATGAGTTAGCCGTCATACCCGGTTCACCAGCAGATAAAGCAGGACTTGTAGAAAATGATATAATTTTGGAGTTTGCTGGTCAAAAAATAGATGAAAACCACTCTCTTGTAAATATGATTGGTAAATATAATATCGGGGATGAAATAGAAATAAAAATTTTACATAAAGGTAATGAAAAAACTATAAAATTGAAGCTAGAACAGTTTCCTGATGATGTAAAATAAGCTGAAACTTTAAACAAAAAAACAATCTCTTATACGAGGTTGTTTTTTTGTAAAAGTTATACACAAAACAATAGTCAATTTAGTCAAAAAATGGTATAATATATCACATAAATTTGATGCATTGATAAAGTTCTATTTTCAATGTATTTTTCGCATAGTATCTATGCATGGTAATAAAAATTCAAGTGTAAAAGGAATTTTGATTTATGGCTTAATCATAGGCATATTTTTGTTATTTCCAAAAAATTCTTTTGCTGCATTATATTCACCTGGTGAAACTCTTGATCCTGCTTGTTTGCCAACTGACGTCGATTGTGGTGTTTATCCTTCAGTTTCTTTGACAACTTCTACCTATTCTGTGGGAGATCTTTTGTTTGCAAGTACTACAGATAGTTTTGGCTTATTGAATATTGGATTAAATGGTCAGTTTTTGAAGTCCACAGGTTCGTCAATTGTTTGGGATAGTATCCCAGGAGGTGGGGATTTACTTTCTGGAAATAATTTGTCTGATGTTGCTAGTAGTTCTACCGCTCGTTCAAATCTTGGTTTGGTAATAGGTACTGATATCCAAGCCTACAATTCTGGTTTAGCAGATATAGCTGGTCTTTCTCTTACCAATGGTAATTTCATCGTTAGTGATGGAGCCAATTGGACAGCTCAATCTTCTTCAACAGTAAAAACAACTTTAGGTTTGGGAAATGTTGAAAACACAGCATTGTCCATTTGGTCTGGAAGTTCAAATATTACAACACTTGGGACAATCATTTCTGGTGTTTGGAATGGTACAGCCATCACGAGTGGCAACTTGGCCAGTAATGTCATGCTTGAGGGAGAAAATATTTCACTTTTTAATAACAACAGTGGTTATGTGACGAGTACCGAAGCTTTAGCACTTTTATCATCAAATGCATTGGGATTAACTTACAATAATACAAACGGTCAATTTAGTTTGACAACAGGTTATGAGATTCCAAATACAGCAAGTAGTACAAATTGGAATAATGCTTATAATATTGTAAATGCTTCATCAACAAATTGGGATACAGCTTTTGGCTGGGGGGATCATGCTGGTATTGGATATTTGACAAGTTATAGTGAAACAGATCCAATTTGGAATTCAGTAAGTTCAACTTATGTAACAAATACAGGTTTATCTAACTGGGCAGGAAGTGGAAACATAACAACAGTTGGAACAATAGGAAGTGGAACATGGCAAGGTAGTGCAATAGCCAGTACATACTTGGCAAGTAATGTAATGTTGTCAGGTGAGAATGTTTCATTGTTAACAAATGATTCAAATTATGTAACGACAACCCAAGCGACAAGTTTGGCAAAAGCAGCGATTTCGACTTCAGGCTTAGCCTTGAATTATGCAGATGGTGTGATTAGTATAGCTAGTGGTTATGAGATTCCAACAACAGTAAGTAGTACCAATTGGAATGATGCTTACAATATTGTAAATGCTTCATCAACAAATTGGGATACAGCTTTTGGATGGGGGGATCATTCAATTCAAGGATATTTAACAAGTTATAGTGAAACAGATCCAATTTGGACAGCCGTTTCTTCAACATATCTAGCCACAACCACAGCTTCAAATACTTATTTGGCTATCACCAATAATTTGTCAGATTTAAATAACGCAACTACCGCAAGAACTAATTTGGGTCTAGCTATTGGGACTAATGTACAAGCTTATAACTTGGGTCTATTTAATATCGCAGGGCTTACTATCACAGAAGATGCTTTTATTGTTGGTAAAGATGGTGAATGGGTTGCAGAATCTGATTCAACAGCACGCACTTCACTTGGTCTTGGTAGTGTTGAAAACACCGCCTTATCCACTTGGGCTGGAAGCTCAAATATTACAACACTTGGGACAATCGTTTCAGGTGTGTGGAATGGTACAAAAATAGTTAGTTCAAGTTTGGCAGATAATATAATGGTTGAAGGAGAAAATATTTCACTTTTTAACAACAACAGTGGTTATGTGACGAGTACCGAAGCTTTAGCACTTTTATCATCAAATGCATTGGGATTAACTTACAATAATACAAATGGTCAATTTAGTTTGACAAGTGGTTACAATATCCCACTGACTGTTAGCACTACCAATTGGAATAGTACTTACGATATAGTTACTGCTTCATCTTCACATTGGTTGCTTGATAGCAATGATTTGTCTGATTTGAGTAATGCCGTCACGGCTCGCACTAACCTTGGCCTTGGAACTATATCTACTCAAAATTCAAACAATGTTTCCATAACAGGGGGTGTTATAGATGGTACCGCAGTTGGTGCCACTACTCAGTCAACGGGTTTTTTCACCAATGTTACTACAACCGGTGCTATTGTTGTCAACTCAACAGGATCAAGTGCAAGATTGGGTGGTTTACCGGGTGCTGAAGCTACTTATTCTGGACTTTGGTTGGGTGGTGGTACTCCTAGTGCCTCTAACTATGCTTTTCTTGGTTGGGCACAACAAACATTATTTAATGTTCCAAATTCTGGCACTGCCGATTTGGAATTTAGAGTTGGTAACGCTGCGCGTTTTCAAGTGGGTGGAAATGGTGTCTCTGTAAATGGTACAGCAGATACAGCACCACCGCATCCCTTACAAATAAGTAATAAGGCCAAGTCGGCTAATTTATTGACTTTGCTAGATTCTGGAAATGTAGGTATTGCAAGTTCTACTCCAGGTTATCAATTTACTATCGATGGTGTAACTGGAGCAACTGAAACAGCACTTTATATCACACCATCTTCTGATGGTACTTCTGAAAGAGCTGCTCTTTCACTAGACAATTGGAACATCGGTCAAGACTACAATGCTGATGGAACGAAAAATTTTTATATAAAAGATACCGCAAGTAGTACAGCAAGATTTTTTATAGATAAAGAAGGCAATATTGGTGTGGGTACGACGACTCCACAATCTGCTTTTCATCTTGCGAGTGGGAGTTTTACGCAGACGGTGGGGAGTGATCCTGTTCATCTTGCTTCTGTATTTGATACTGCTTCCACTACTTTAGATACTATATATGGATTGGATGTGCATGGAAAATATCTTTATGCCGCTACAAATTGGCCAGAGTATGGTATGGAAATATTGGATGTATCAGATCCGAGTAGTCCAACACATGTTGGTTCTTTAGCTGATACGATAACATCTGCTTTGAAAGGAAACGATATTATCGTTGCAGGTAAGTATGCGTACATTGCTTCTCAGGGTGATAATGGTGTGGGTATTGTTGATGTTTCTAATCCTTCTGACCCTGTACATGTTGGTTCTATTACTGATACAGCAGGCACGGCATTGGCATCGGCTCGTGCAATTGATGTGTCAGGGCAATATGCGTATGTTGCTTCATATACTGAGGGTGTTGAGATTTTAGATATTTCAGATCCTACAAATCCTAAGCATATGAGTTCTACTACAGATGATGGGACGATGTTACTCAATGGTGCTATTAATATTACGGTTTCAGGTCACTATGCGTATGTGGTTTCAGTAATAGATAATGGAATCGAGATATTAGATATATCAGACCCTACAAATCCAACGCATGTCGGAAAATTGGCAGATACTGTTGACACTACACTTGATTTTCCTAAATCAATATATGTTTCAGGTAAATATGCATATGTAGCTTCTTACAATGAAGGTCTTGCTGTATTAAATATTTCAGATCCTACCAATCCTATACAAGTTGGTTCTTTATTAGAAGGGGGATCTACAGCATTAAATGGAGCTAGTGATGTAAAAATAGCAGGAAATTATGCTTATGTTGTTTCTGCTTTTGAAGGTATTGAGATTGCAGATATTTCAGATCCTACCAATCCCACACATGTTACATATTTGTTAGATAGTGCTGGTACTGCTTTTGGTGGTGCAAGTACTTTAGATATATCAGGAAAGTACGTGTATATCGCTGGATTTGACGATGATGGTATTGAAATATTAGATATAACTGGGATAGAGGCCCCAACAGCGAATATTGGTAATATTAACTCTAATAATATATCTGTAACAGAAGATTTTGATGTGGGGAATGATGCGTACATAGGAAATGGACTAGTCGTTGGTGGAAATTCATTATTTGGCAGTGCCATGTCTATTGCAGGTGGTCTGACATTGCATGATAATACTGCGTCAACAACATCATGGATCACTGTTGAATTTGATCATAATACTACAACCATGTGGACCATGGCTCTGGATAAAAATGATGATAATTTTTATATAGCGGGTAGTAGTACTGAGAGTGGTGTTTATTTGA
The DNA here is from genome assembly GCA_002793035.1 of Candidatus Magasanikbacteria bacterium CG_4_10_14_0_2_um_filter_33_14. Classification (GTDB taxonomy): domain Bacteria; phylum Patescibacteriota; class Patescibacteriia; order Magasanikbacterales; family UBA922; genus UBA1557. Next base: position 46,795 of record PFPL01000070.1, on the reverse strand, counting down.
CTCAAGGATCTAGTGGAGGATGGTCCAGTTTTTCTGATGAAAGATTAAAAGAAAATATTGTGGATTTAAATGTTTTGTCTAGAATAGATAATTATAGAGCGGTTTCTTTTGATTGGAAAGCTAGTGGTACACATGATGTAGGTGCTATTGCACAAGAACTTTACGAAGTATTTCCCGAAGCTGTTACTGTTGGTAGTGATGAATTAAGGGAAGGTAATCATGGTTCATGGGGTATTCAATATTCTAAACTTGGAGCTCTAGCCTTAGAGGGGGTGAAAGAACTTAAGCAACAACTGGATGTTTATAATGCTTTACTTTTGACAGGAGGTCTTGATGAATTTGTCGGGCAAATGAACCAAAGTAATATGCTTACTTTTTCTCAAAATGTTACTTTTACAAATCATGTTACCTTTGGTATTGACAATGTTGGCTCTGCTGTTATATTGGCTGGTGAGAATGCTGTAAGAATAGAATTTTCACAAGAATTCACTGCTTCACCAATTGTCAATTTGACTTTGGCTAGTGATGTAACTCTAGATACATATTTTGTTGAGAGTGTGGATACTACAGGATTTACTATTCGTATTAGACCTGTACAAGGTCAAGATGTGGTGATTAACTGGCATGCTTTTGGTCAAGTGACTTCTCAATCATCTGAAACAATAATTAATAATATTGGAAGTAATAGTAGTAGTTCTGATAATTTGACTGATTTAGCCAACAATTATTTAGAAGATAATGGACTCATACTAGATGATACTTTGACTAGTTCAACTGAAAGTAATACTACTACTTCTACAGAGGAAGTAATCAATGTTATTCAAGAAGAAATTGTTGAGCCATTGGTTACAAGTACAGAAGAAAATATTATAGAAACAACAACATCAACTAATAATTAAAAAATTATTTATTAATAAATAAAAGTATGGATGAAGAAAAAAAAATGCCTGTCTTAAATAAAAAAATAGAGAGTAGTTTCCAAAAAAGAAGAAAAAATAATAGAATGATTATATTTGTTGTTATTATTTTGGCAATACTTGGAGTTTTTTATCTTTTATTTAGTTATATAAGCGCACAAAGAGAGTTACGTATGTTGAAAGATCCTGCTGCTCAAGAAGAAGTGGCTAAAATTGAAGCAGACAAGTTGGTGAAAACTATTGGTAAATTAATATCTTTGCCAGAAGATCAAGAACCAGTGGTTGGTACTGTCAATGATGCTAATTCTTTGGCTGAACAACAAAAGTTTTTTATCAATTCTCAAAATGGTGATAAAGTCTTGATTTATCAAAGTAAAGCAATTATATATAGACCAAGTGAAAACAAATTAATTAATGTTGGACCTGTTTATGTAGACAGTACTAGTACAGAATCAAATATTGATATTAATAAATAAATTTTATCTAAAAAATTATGGAAGATTTACAAAATAACACATCAACACCAAATAGACATGTTGAATCTGTTCGTGTTCATAAAGTCCGTAAAAGTAATGGAAAAAACTTTGTTATTTTTTTGTTGATTATATTTATGTTAGCAGGTATGTTTGGTTCTTATTATTTTTATAATAAGTATAGTCAACTAAAAAAAGATCCTGATATTACTTCTCAAAAAGAACTAGATACTACTTTGAAATCTGTGGGAAAGTTGATGCTTTTACCAAGTGATGAAGCGCCAACTATGGCAACAGTCTTGGACAAAAGTAAATTACAGGATCAGGCTTTTTTTAGTGGAGTAGAGGATAATGATAAATTATTAATTTTCCCAAAAGCCTCACAAGCAATTATTTATAGACCTTCAACCAATAAGATTATAAAAGTTGGACCAATATTTATAAATGATGAAATCCAAAATGATTTGGGGAAGAATGCTGTTAATATAAATGAAGATATAGTTAATCAAGAAGAAATTGTTGTAACTAGTTCCCTTAGAATTGCTTACTATAATGGTACTGATGTGGCAAATTTGTCTGCACAGACCGAAAGTTTTGTTAAATTAAAATATCCAGATTACAAAACAACAATCCTTAGTAATGCTTCAAAACAAGATTATAAACAAAATATTGTAGTAGATATTTCTGAACAGTATCCAATTGAGGTTAGTGGTTTGGCAAGTTTGCTAGGAGCTAAAGTAGAAACTTTACCAGAAGGTGAAATCAAACCGGATGCTGATATATTAATAATCTTAGGTAAATAATTTTTATTTTTTTATGAAAAGACGATTGACAATATTTCTTTCTTTTTTGTTATTTGTCTTTTTATTGCCAACAACGATTTTTGCGGGTACTATCTTGGCTAGTCATTATTATGCTTGGAGTAATAATGTCGGTTGGATAAGTTTCAAAGATACAGTCGTAAGTGATAGTGCTTTGACAGGATATGCTTGGTCGAGTACTAATGGTTGGATAAAAATGAATCCAAGTAATGGTGGTGTTGCCAATGATGGTCAAGGTAATTTGTCGGGATATGCTTGGGGTGAGGGATTGGGTTGGATAAATTTTTCTGGTGTATCTATTAGTAGTGGTGTTTTTAGTGGTAATGCTACTGGAGATAGTATAGGAACTTTGACTTTTGATTGTACAAATTGTGATGTTCAAACTGATTGGGCTCCTACACCAACTAGTGGGGGAGGTGGGGGTAGTACTCCACCACCTGTAGAGGATCCTCCACCTGTAGAGACAACACCGACAACAACAGAAGAAAATTTACCGACAGGTGCTATTCAGATAAATAATGGTGGCCAGTATACAAATAATTTAATTATAAATTTGGATTTTGTCACAGACTATGTAGATAGTTATGCTATATCTAATAGTAACAATTTTTCTAATGCTACATTTTTAGATATTGTTAGTTCTACTCAATTTACTTTGTCATCTGGGGATGGAAATAAAAATGTATATGTTCGTTTTAAAAATCAATATGGTATTGTAGATGCCTCTGATTCAATAATTTTAGATACTACGGCTCCTAATATTCCTATTATTTCTCAAATAGATAATGGTGTAGAAAATGGTGTAGCTATTAGGCCTCCAAAAATTTATGGTACAGCTGAAGCTAATGCTCAAATAATAATTACCAAGACTACTATAGGTACCCAAGCCTCTGGAGTCGTGTCTTTGGCTGAGGTAAGTACTTATACTACAAATGCTAATGCGCAAGGTAATTGGTCTTATACTTTTTCAAGTATTTTTAGTCCTGGAAATTATAGTTTGTCGGCTAAAGCAAAAGATGCTGCTGGTAATATTAGTGGTGCTTCGTTGACTAGTAATTTGTCTATTCCTGCACCTCAAGTAGAAAATCCACCTGAGGAGATACCTCCTGAAGAGGTACCACCTGAGGAAAACCAACCACCAGAAGAAACAGAAAATATAAATAATACAGAAAATACGGAAACAACTGATAGTAATACTGGAAATACAGGAGACGGTGTAAGTTCTGGTGGAAATACAACAGATAATACCGAAGTGGATACTATACCAATTACGGGTGGAACTAATAGTAGCTCAACAATAGAAAAGATTTTTTCTAGTAGTACAATCCCAAATATTGTTGAGAGTGTCAAAAACACTGTAGAAAATGTACAAGAAAAAATTAATAATGTAACTGACAGTATTACAAAAAATGTACAAATAGCTACTAAAAAAGTATCAGAAAATGTACAAATCATTACTAATAAAGTTGCTGAAGTTGTAAATAATCCAGAAGTAGAAAAGGTAAACAAAACAGTCGTCACACCTGTTGTAGCTACTGTAGCTGTGGTCAATGTGGCTTCTTCTGGTTTTGGTTTTGTAAATATTGTGAATTTGTTTAGAGTATTTTTTGGACAATTTTTCTTAGTATTTAGACGTAAGAAGCAAAAAAAATGGGGAGTTTTGTATAATGCTTTTACTAAAAAACCAATTGATTTAGCATCTGTGCGTCTTATTGATGTTGCAACAAACAAAGTAGTACGTTCTGTAGTAACTGATACTGATGGTCGTTATATTTTGTCAGCTCAACCAGGTAATTATAAGATACAAGTGACAAAAAATGGATATACTGGTTTTTCAGAGCATTTGCAAAATGTAAGTGAGGATAGTGCTTTTATCAATCTTTACCATGGTGAGGATATAAAGGTAAGTGATGCTTCAGAAATAAATTATAATATCCCTTTGGATCCAATAGAAAAAGATAGAAGTTATTTACAAATTATGAGGGACAAGTCTCACAAAGTAGTTCGTTCTGTTTTGAGTACTATTGGCTTGGTATTTAGTGTTGTTTCTTTTATTATTACACCTGTTTGGTGGGTTGGTGCTTTGGTAATATTTCAATTTGTATTATTTATGACTATACGTCATTTTTCTTTCGTAAAACTACCATCTTCTTTTGGTGTTATTACAGCACATGGGGAAGAAAAACCTTTGTCAAATGTAGCTGTTAGAGTATTTGATGCGGCTTTTAACAAATTGATAGAGACTACAGTCTCTGATCGTAAAGGTAGGTATGCTGTTTTGCTTGGACCAAGTAAATATTATGTAACTTATGAAAAAGAAAAATATGATAAAAAGAAAAGTCCACTTCTTGATTTTTCTTCCAAAGTTACTCAGGGAACAGGTGGTATTTTAGTTAGAGATGAATCTTTGAAAAAATTGGATTTGGAGAAAGAAAAAAAATAGTTTAGATTTATATATGGCAAATAAAAAACATTGTAGTAGTACAATGTTTTTTGTTTGAAATTTTTTAATTGTTTACTATTGTCCCATTGCTCTTAATATTACATTGACCGTTTTTAGCAGTATTGATAGGTCTAGTAAAATAGATCTGTTTTTTATATAAAAGAGGTCATATTGGAATTTTTGTAGAGAAGTTTCCATTGTGTCTGTATAGTTTTGGTGTACTTGAGCCCATCCTGTAATACCTGGTTTTAAGACGTGTCTTAAGTTGTAGTATGGCATTTTTTCTTGTAAATTTTGAGTAATTTCTGGTCTTTCTGGTCTTGGCCCTATGATTGTGATTTCACTTTTAATTAGATTTATTATTTGAGGTAGTTCATCCAAACGAGTTTTTCTTAAGAATTTACCTGTAGAAGTAATTCTTTTATCATTTTTTTGTGCAAATTCGGCACCATGCATTTCTGCACTGCCATCTTCTGCAAGTGAATACATCGTACGAAATTTGTACATCCAAAATACTTTTCCATTTTGTCCTAGTCTTTTTTGTTTGAAAAATATTTTACCTTTGGAATTTAGTTTTATAGATAGAGCAATAAAAGGTAAAAAAACAATAAATAAAAAACCAAAAAATAAAATTGATATAAAGTCCAATAATCTTGTAAATTTGTTATAAATAGGTTTGTCTAAGTCAGACAAGTATTGTAAAAACCAAGATTTATAAAAAGCTGAAGGAGGGATTCTACCTGTGACACTTTCATAAAAATTTGAGATACTTATTATTTTTATTTGTTTAAATAATAGTTGATAAAGTTCTTGAGTTAGATTTTCATTTTTATTCAAATTATTGTGTGTAACTATAATATTTATTTTATCATTTGCCACTATATCTGCTATATTTGTATGTTCATCATATATATGAATGTTTTCTAATTTTTCTTGTTTTAATTTGTTATCTACATCTCTGATAGATTTTACTATATAACCTAAAGTTTTTTGTTTTTTTAAGATGTCTATTATTTCTTGTACTTCTTCATTATAATCCAAAAATAAAATATGGGCTTTCAATTTTTCGTTGCTGATAATAACGACATATAATTTACGCCATAAAAAAGTCAATAAATAAGCAATAATTACATTTAGAAATAAAATTGTTTTAGGATTTACATCTGAAGTAGGAAAAAAATATAAAATTGCAATACTTAAGAAAAATGAAACAATAGTCGTTTGGATGTGTATACTGATGAAATTTCTTTGGCCTATTTTTTTGAAATCATAAAGACCATTTATATATTTTAGTACTATCCAAAGTAAAAAAATACCAGAAAAAATAGGGAGTAAAGTATGTATTTGTTCGGTATTTGTGAAACTCAAATTACGTATAGCGAGAGCTAACCACAAAGAGAAATAGAATAATAGTATATCTATCGAGAGAAGTATAAGTTGTTTCATCCTGTACCAGAATTTCATATTTGTCAGTATAGTATATTTTTGTTATAATTAACATAAATAATTTAGCATAATTTAGTACAAAAAACAAGTTTATGAAGATTTTTAGTTATTTTTTGTTGGTATTAGGTGTTTTGTGTATACCTGTTTTTGCCTTGGCAAAAACCCCAAATGATCCTTATTTTGCACAGTGGTCTTTTGAGCATACAGGTGTGTATAAAGCTTGGGATTATAGTACTGGCTCCAAAGATGTCGTGGTAGCAATTATCGACAATGGCTTCGATAGCTTTCATCCTGATTTAAGAGATAATCTTTGGGTAAATAATGCTGAAATACCAAACAATAATATCGATGATGATAACAATGGTTATGTAGATGATTATTATGGTTGGAACTTTTTGGACCATAATAATAACCCACGTCCTAATGTGGACAATCTTACCGCATCTCAAAAAGAAGATGGTGTATTTAATCATGCCACTGTTATTGCTGGTATCATCGGTGCCAAAGGAAACAATGGTTTAGATGGTGCTGGAATTAATTGGAATGTAAGTTTGATGAATTTGAAAGTTATTGGTAATGATGGTAGTGGTGACTTTGGACCTTTGGTAAATGCTATCTATTATGCCGTGGATAATGGAGCTGATGTAATAAATATAAGTGTAGTTGGTGACGGGGATGAAGGACCTTTGCAGAAAGCGGTAGACTATGCTTATAAAAATGGAGTTTTTGTGGTGGCGGCTGCTGGTAACAATAGGTTAGCCCTAAATTATAGTCCTCAATATCCTGTTTGTTCTGATGTTTCTTCTGGAAACAATGAAGTTCTAGGTGTTAGTGCTATAGAAGAAAGTCATCATTTGGCTATTTTTTCTAATATAGGATCAAATTGTATTGATATTACTGCTCCTGGTGTAGATATTCATTCTACTTTACGTTTTTCACCTACCAATGGTTTGGCTGATTCATATAGTGTAAATAAAGGTTGGAACGGTACTTCTTTTTCGGCTCCTTTTGTCACAGGGGCTATTGCTCTTATAAAAAGTGTAAAACCAAATTTTACGAATGAACAAATTATAAATACTATTTTTAGTACGGTACATCATACTCCAAATGATGATGAAAAAACTTATGCTGACCTTTTTGGTGTAGGATTATTGCAGATAGACAAGGCTATGGCTAGTATTAGCAACATCTCAGATATACAAACACCTGCTCAAGAAAATGTTCCTGTTGACAGTACTTTGGAAAAGATGTCTGTCGTTTTAGTTTCTAGTAATTTGTCCAAAAAAGAGTTGGTAGCAAATAAAATACAAGAAAATATTTCTGATTTTGTTGGTATTGAAGATGCTTTTTTGTTGCAAGATTTTGATGGAAATTTTCAAAACATAACTCTTTCAACAGATAGTGATCATAAAAAAATGGTGAAATTTTTTGATGATAAATTGAGTCTTTTGAATAAAATAAAAATTAATTTAGAAGGTGATTATGATTTGGCTGTTGGTTATATAAATGATTCTAAAAATATTAATTATAGTAAAGATCTTAAAATAGTTTTGGCTCCAAAATTCTCAAGTAATATTTATTTGTATGTATTTGATATAAATGGTAATCTGGTGAATACTTATAAAAAAGATAGCTCTCATGATGGAGTGAGTGTCTATATTGGTGATGGTTATCTTGATGTGGCTTATGTAAAAGGCTATAAGACCTATGTAGAAATTTTGGATAGTAATTTTGTGGTGTTAAATAGTTTTGAGACTAATAAAATATTGGTAGGACAAATAATGTCTTTAGATTTGGATAGAGATGGCAACAATGAATATATTTTGGCTTCTAGAAAAAATAGTTCTGCTTGGATTAGAGTTTTTTCTAGTGACGGTATAGAAAGTTATAATATAAATGTTTATCCATCTTCTTATAGAAAAGGTTTCAATTTTGCGGTGGCAGATTATGATTTGGATGGTAATTTGGATTTTGTGTTTACACCAAAAGATAGTGAAACACCTTTACGTGTGATGACTTTGTCGGGTAATTTTTTGAATGAAAGCTATCCTTTTGCAGGTGCCAATTATGGACAAGTTTTTACCATGCTTACACAAAAATAATTTGATTTTTACATTTTCATTTTTAATCCGCCCAAGGCGGACGAGAGGGTTTAATTTCCCGTAGCTTGCTACGGAGATGTTCCTTCTTATACCTCGTCAGCTTGCTGCGAGGTAGTTTATTTCTAATTTTAGCCTAAATATATGCAAAATAACATGCAAATTTTTGAGAAAAAAAACGTGCTTGTGACAGGTGGAGCTGGCTTTATTGGTTCTCATCTTTGTGAAAGACTCTTGAAAGAAGCCAATGTCATTTGTATGGATGATTTATCTCATTCTGATATTTCAAATATTCAACATTTATTACAATATCCGGATTTTGAATTTATCAAGTATGATGTCAATGAAAAAATAGATTTGAAAGATTTTCCAGAGTTAGACAAATTTCAGGTACGTTTTCAAGGTATTCAAGAAATTTATCACATGGCTTGTCCTACTAGTCAAAAGAATTTTGAACAGTTGAAGATTCATTCTCTTTGGTCAAATTCTAAGGCTATGCTCAATACTCTTGATTTAGCAGTAGAATATCGTGCTAAATATGTTTTTGGTTCTAGTTCTGTGGTTTATGGTTCTGTGACTGAAGATCAAAAGATTTTTTCAGAAGATTATAAGGGTATTGTTGATCATATGTCTCCTCGTAGTTGTTACAATGAAGGTAAGAGATTCGCTGAGACTTGTATCGAGACTTATAAACAAGTCTATGGTATAGATGCTAAGATCGCTCGTATATTTACTACTTATGGACCTCGTATGAGATTGCGTGATGGTCTATTGCTTCCAGATTTTATTTTGAATGCTATCGAAGGTCGAGATTTGGTTGTTTATGGTGATGGACAGGCAGAGGAAGCTCTTTGTTATGTTTCAGATATGGTTGATGGTTTGGTAAGACTTATGTCTACTGGACCAGAAGTAAACATTGTTAATTTGGGACTTGATGAATCTCATAAAATCACAGAAATTGCTGAGAAAATTATTGCCATGACAAATTCTACTTCTCAAATTGTATATGAAGAACCACTAATGTATCTTAGTAAAAAAGGTTTGCCAGATTTGCGTAGAGCTAAAGATAAATTGGAGTGGATACCTTTGGTACGTCTGGAAGAAGGATTACGTCGTACTATCGAATATACTTTGGCTAGTAAAGAAAATTATGGTTTTAAAGGTTAATTATTATGTTTATAGCTATAGTGCCTGCTTATAATGAAGAAAAACGTATTGCTCAAGTAGTCTCTGATTTGTTGAAATCTGTAGATAGTGTTATTGTAGTAGATGATAAATCTAGGGATAATACGATTGGAGAAGCCACACAAAGTGGTGCTATGGTATTACAACACAAAATAAATTTGGGACAAGGTGCGGCTCTTGAGACTGGACATGAGTATGCAAGAAGTATTGGTGTTGATTATGTTTTACATTTTGATGGTGATGGACAGTTTTGTGTAGAAGATATTGCACCTGCTTTGGAAAAGCTAAAAGAAAGTAAAGCTGATATTCTTTTTGGTTCTCGTTTTCTCGACAATAGAAGTAAAGTTCCTTTTTTAAAAAAGTATTTCTTATTACCAATAGGTCGTTTTATAAACAAATTATTTGGTGTAGTATCTCTAAAAGATTCACAAAATGGTTTTAGAATTTTGAATAGGAATGCACTTGAAAAAATAAAAATCACTCAAAATGGGATGGCTCATGCGACAGAGATTATGGGGTTGACTAGGAAACATAATTTGAATTATGTGGAATTTCCTGTTAAAGTTATTTATCATGAATATGGACAAGGAATTGGTGGGGGATTGAAGATTGTAAAAGATTTGTTTTTGGGGAAATTTTTAAAATAAATTTGAAACTTTATCACTTAATCACTTATCAATTTTTACTTTTTACTATTTTGTATGTTACTACTCATCTTCAAAATCATTTTTGCCTTGTTAGCATTATCAGCTATTTTTACTGTTTGGAACAAAAAGCAAAAAACTTTATTAGGACCAAAAGCTACTTTTTTTTGGATTGTTTTGTGGTTGGTAATTACGCTAGTTGTTTTTTGGCCAAACAGTACTCAAATTTTGGCTGAGTACGTGGGTATTGGTAGAGGTGTTGATCTTGTTATTTATATTTCTATTGCTTGTTTATTTTATCTAGTTTTTAAAATGAATATCAAGATTGAAGGATTGAAAAGAGATTTGACCGATGTCGTAAGAAAAGAAAGTTTGAAAAAATAATAATATGTCAGAAACAGGAAAAGTACATATTTCAGATTTTGAAAAACGCCAGAGGTTGTCGGATGTTTATTTGAAATTGAGGCAAAGAGCAAAGTATGATGAAGAATTCGAACCGTCGAATCCTGCTGCCAAAATTTTGAGAAAGGCTGAAGAAAATGAGGATTTATATAGACTCAACGAAGAAAAACCAGTGTTTTATAAACTGGAAAAAGAGGTTACACAAGAAATACACCTTGGTACTATTTTTAAAAATGAAATAGAGTCTTCTGAAGAATATTTGGAATTATTAAAAAATCCAACTGAGTTTATTGAAAATTTACCATTGGTTGATCGTGGTATAGAGACTCATAAGGGGCTGCCAGAAGGTAAAACTATTGGAGAGATTATAGATGAACCTTATGATATTAGTCGTGTAAAGATTGTGGATTTTTGTGATAAAAAAGTGCTAGTGAAGAGAGTTGAGCAGCGAAAAGTACTAGTTTCTGATACGGAAGAGTATAAATTGGCAAAAAAATCCTTTGATGTGGGAATTCCTACACCAAAGCCATTTGGTTATATAAAAGACAGGGGTAATACTTATTTATTATTTGAATATTTAGAGAGCACAACTTCATTATTGGAATTTAGAATACAAAATAGCGATTATTTTAGTACGCTTCGGAAAAAAGATGTTACGCAATATTATTTAGAGGGTAATGAATGGAAGGAATACTATTTAATTGATTTGTCAGATTCAATTTGTGCTGATATTTATCGTGATTATGAATATCATAGACGCGAAATGTTTAAAAGCTATAGTGAAGAAATGATAAATTATATTATAAAAATAAAAGGTAGTTTAGCTTCTTCCATTTATGATTTAGTTTGTAGAAAAAATATTGAAATATCTAAACAAGATTTTTGTTTTGAGTATTTAAAAATGATTTTATCTTTTTTTGATTTAGAAGAATTAATAGAACTAAATAGGAAGAAAGATTATTCTTTAGAAGAAAATTTTTTAGTGATTTACAGACAAGTTTTTGAACAACTTGATAAAAAATTTGTGAATCCAGATGAAATAAATAAATATAATACGAGAGTAAACAAAAGACGTGGTGACTTTGAAAGTGAAGGATTTGAAAAACATGTAGATGAATATGAAACCGAAAAATTCGGCGCACCTTACACTAAACCTTATGAAGAATTTATTAAAAATGTCACAGAAAAAATGAAACAAGCTGGTATAAAACATGTTGATATAGAACCACGCAATATTTTGATGAAAATGGATAAAGACGGTAAAATAGAACCAGGTGAAGATGGTAAACCACAGTTTTATATCATTGATTGGGAAATGACGGGTGTAAATAAACAAGAAGAATAATTTTATGAAAATAGCTCACATTGTCTGTACATATCCACCATATTATGGTGGAATGGGGAACACTGCTTTTCAGATGGCTAGTTTTTTGTCGTTGCTTGGTCATGATGTAGAAGTATTTACCCCACAATATGCTGTAGAACCAGATAAAAAAGAACTTGAAAAAAATCAGGATTTTGCTCGCAGATTAGCTGCTCCATTGTATTATGGTAATGCTGCTTATATGCCAACTGTAGCCAAAGAACTTGATAGTTTTGATATAGTACATTTGCACTATCCTTTTTTTGGTACTGCCAATCTGGTACGTAAATGGAAATTGAAAAATCCTAAAAAGCCTTTGGTTGTGACATATCATATGGATACTAGAGGAGATGGAATAAAAGGTTTTATTTTCAAGATGTATGCCAAATTTTGGATGCCAAAAATTCTTAGTGTGGCTGATAAAATATTGGTAAGCTCTTTTGATTATATTGAGCATAGTGATGCTAGGAATTTTTTTGAAAAAAATAAAGAAAAATTTGTAGAAATTCCTTTTGGTGTGGATATAGATAATTTTGTACCAAGGGAAAAAAATGAGGTCTTGTTACAAAAACATAATTTGGATAAAGATTTGTCAACAATATTGTTTGTTGGTGGTATGGATGTGGCGCATTATTTCAAAGGGATAGAAATATTATTAAAAGCATTGTTTATCTTGAAAGAAAATAATTTGGATGTGCAAGTTGTTTTTGTAGGTGATGGGGAACTAAAAGAAAGATTTATATTGCAAGCAAAAGGTATGGGGTTGGAGGATATTACAAATTTTGTAGGTTTTGCGTCTGATGAAGATTTACCAAAGTATTATAATTTGGCAGATTTATTTGTACTGCCTTCCATCAATACAGCAGAAGCTTTTGGAGTAGTCTTGTTAGAAGCTATGGCTAGTGGTGTGCCTGTAATAGCTAGTGATTTGCCAGGAGTGAGAACCGTAGCCAAAGATGGTGGAGAAATTTTTACCATAAAAAATTACAAAGAATTATCTGGTTTGATAAAAGATTATTTTTCACAAAAAGATCAAATACCTTCTTGGAAAAGGGGCGTGAGAGATGTGGCTGTTGAAAAATATTCTTGGAAAAATATTGTAAAAAAATTGGATGATGTTTACAATGAACTTGTTGACAATGGTTAAATTTGTTATAATAGATTAAGGATTAATGGTTTATTGGATTAATAGATTATTAGTTTATCTATGGAGGGAAACAATAAATATCAAGATTTTACCAATTTAGACGTTTGGAAATTGTCTCATGAATTGAGAATGAAGGTAGGAATAATTTGTAAATTTTTACCTTATGAAGAAAAATATAATGTGGTAAGTCAAATAAGAAGATCTTCTTCGTCTGTTGGTGCAAATATTGCTGAAGGCCACGGAAGATTTCATTATCAAGAGAATATACAATTTTGTAGGCAAGCAAGAGGATCATTGGATGAAACACGAGATCATCTTATTTATATAAAAGATTTGAAATATATAAAAAAAGAAGGAAGCATTGAACATCTAATTGAACTTTGTGAAAAAATAAAGAAAAAATTAAATGGTTATATTGCTTATTTACAAAAATGTAAAAAAGATTAATACCAATAATCTAATAATCAATTAATCTAATAATCTAAATTGTATGGGTAAATTTAAAAAAGGTCTTTTTTTGGGAGGATTATTGGGTGCTGGTTTGGTCTGGCTCAATGCTACCAAAAAAGGTAAAGAAGTTCGCAACAATTTGATGGACAGTGCTGGTGATGTTTATGATGATGTAAAAGAAAAAGTAATAGCCTCAGAAGGTTGGGACAAGATGACCAAAACAAAGTATTATCAATTTGTAGAACAAGCTGTGAATAAATATGCTGTAGAAAATGATTTATTAGATAGTATGCGTGATATGATAGAAAAAGTTGTAAAATCTCAATGGAAAAATCATTCCAAAGGCGTTTCTAAAAAGAAAATTGTTAAGAAATAAAAATTGTTTATTAATAAATAAAACAAAAAACTCCTAAAATTAGGAGTTTTTTTGTGGTCTTTCCACGAGATAGCAACAATTAACTTGCTATTTTTCGTGGGCGTGCTTGGAATCGAACCGAGGACCTCAACATTATCAGTGTTGCGCTCTAACCATCTGAGCTACACGCCCTTATTATTTGCCTGGCTATTATAAACTACTTTTAGAAAAATTTCAAGTATTTTATCCAGAGGCTTGTTTATTTTTATTTATACTTTGTGAACCCGCCCAGATTCGAACTGGGGACCTCTACAATGTCAATGTAGCGCTCTAACCAACTGAGCTACGGGTTCATATTTATTTCTGACCTCTATCCCGACCAGTCGGGATCAATGTAGCGCTCCCTGCCTGCCGTCAGGCAGGTAACCAACTGAGCTATATGGTCATGAATTTGACGTGTGATAATATATAATATTTTGGAGAAAATGTCAATGTTTTTGTATTTTTTATAATATATTATATAGATAAGTTCATAACTTATTTCTCAATTTTGTAAGTTTCGGCTAACACTTGCATTTTCTCTAATTTTAGTATATAATTCTCTCTAGAAGGTAATTAACATTATTTATTCTTTTATGTCTGAAGATTTTGAAAAAAAAGATAATTTGGTAGAAGACACAAACTTTGATAATAGCAATGATGAAGTATATGAAAAAGGCTCTCTTAGTAAAGCTGGTTTATTTTTCTTAGAACTTATAAAAATAGGTATTTTGGCTTGTATCACTATTTTTGTGATACGTTATTTTCTCTTTAAACCTTTTTCTGTAAAAGGTCAATCTATGGAACCAAATTTTTATGAAAGTGATTATTTGATAATTGATGAGATCACTTATAGATTTAGAGAACCTGCTAGAGGAGAAGTAATTGTTTTGGATTCACCTGTTAGTACTGATTTTTATTTGAAAAGAATTATTGCTTTACCAGGAGAAAGAGTAAAAATAGAAAATGGTAAAGTAATTATTTATAATAATGATAATCCAAAAGGTTTGATCTTAAGTGAAAATTATTTAAATGAAATTGATACTAGTGGTTCTATTAGTCTTACTTTGGGTTCTGATCAATATTTTGTTTTGGGTGATAATCGTGGTGCTAGTTTTGATTCACGCCGTTTTGGAGCTATTTCTCGTGATGCTATCGTAGGTAAAGTTTGGTTACGTGGTTGGCCTTTTGATAGAATTTCTTCTTTTGATTTGCCACAATATAATATAACTCTTAATGAAAATAAAGTTTAGACATTGATTACATTTTTTTTATAAATATAGAAATTAAAAAATTACATAGAAAATATAATAATATAAATAAATAAATAAAAATTATGCCAAGTAAATCTACCAAAACTACTGCTAAAAAGACTAAGACTACAAAAACTACTAATAAAAGTAAAGTGAGTCCTAAAACAACAATAAAATCTGCTAGTACTAGTACTGTCAAAAAAGAAGTGAAAAAATCTGTTGAAAAAAAGGATAAAAAAATAACTTACAATACTTTACGTGGTATGCGTGATATTACACCTAAAAATGGTGTAATATGGCAAAACGTTTATTCTGTTATTAGAAATGTTTCCAATAGTTATGGATTTTCTTATGTTGAAACACCTATTTTGGAACAAGCAAATTTATTTATTAGATCTATTGGCAAAGGAACTGATGTAGTGGACAAAGAAATGTATCTTTTTGAGGATAAAGATGGTAGTAAAGTATGTCTTCGTCCTGAAATGACAGCTTCTATGGCTCGTTCTTATATTGAAAATGGTATGCAAGCTTTACCACAACCGGTTAAAGTTTGGTATCATGGTCAAATGTTTAGACACGATAGACCTCAAGCTGGGCGTTTTCGTCAATTTTATCAAAGTGGTTGTGAAACAATTGGAGATAGTGGTCCTGTTGTAGATGCTGAATTAATCTCAGTAGCTTATAATACTTTACGTGATTTGGGAATTGACACTGTAGTAAACATAAATAGTATTGGTACTTTGGAAGATAGACAAAATTATATTGTTGAACTGGTTGGTTATTTGCGTAGTAAGAGAAGTTATTTGAGTGAAGAATCAAAGAAACGTATCAACAAAAATCCACTTCGTATTTTGGATTCCAAAGAAAAAGAAGATATTGAAGTGATGGAAGAAGCTCCTCAAATATTGGATTGGCTTAGTCCTGAATCTAAAAAATTCTTTACAGATGTGCTTGAATATTTAGATGAAGCTGAAATCCCTTATGTTTTGAATTCAAAATTGGTACGTGGTTTAGATTATTATTCTAATACTGTTTTTGAACTTTATGCTGATGATGAAGAATTTTCAAATCTGGCTCTTGGTGGTGGTGGACGTTATGATGGTCTTATTGAACAATTGGGTGGGCAACCTACACCTGCTGCAGGATTCTCTTTAGGTCTGGATAGAGTTGTTATGATTTTGAGAAAGAGACAAGAAAAATTGGAAAGAGAAGGTCAAAAACCTGTAGAAGAAAAGAAAAACAAAGTTTTTTTCGCTCAGTTGGGAATACAGGCTAATAAAAAATCTTTATACATTTTAGAATTTTTACGTAGAGAAGGTATAACTGTTTATCATAATTTGGCTAAGTCATCTCTCAAAGCACAGATGGAAATGGCCAATAAGATAGGTGCTACACATACTCTTATTTTGGGACAAAAAGAAGTTCAAGATGGAAGTATTTTGGTGCGTAACATGGACTCTGGTATTCAAGAAGTAGTAGATCAAAAGAAAATAGCTAACTTTGTTAAAAAGATTTTACAAGCTTAGTATACTTCTAATTTAAAAAACAAAAACAGACTAATAATAAGGGTCTGTTTTTTAATACTTTTCCACAGTTTGGAGTAGGCTATTTTATTTGACTAAAGCCAAAAAATAGTGTATTATAATAATAACTTATTTATATAAATTCACTGGGGAGGTGAATACAAATTATGTCAGATTTAAAACGTAAAAAGAATGAGTCATTTGAGGCTTTCATTCGTAGAGTGAAACAACAATGGCAACGTTCTGGCACGATTTTGCAAGCTCGTAAAATTCAATATTTTACAGCTAAGCAAAGTAAAAATGTCGTCCGTAAATTGACTGTCTCTAAGGTAAAGAAAAATGTTAAGACAGACCTTTTGCGTAAAACTGGTAAATTACCAGAAGAAGACTACAAGAAAAAACGTAGAAGATAATAATTTTTATGTCCTTGATTGAACAACTCAAAAAAAATCAATTGGAAGCGCGTAAAAATCATGAGAAAGAAAGACTGTCTGTATTACAGGTGGTTCTTTCTGTTTTAAAAAATGAAAGCATAGCAAAACAGAAAGAATTATCTGATGAAGAAGTAGTGGAAGTACTACAAAAACAAGTCAAACAATTAAACGATGCTATGCAAGATTTTGCTCGTGGTGGTAGAGAAGATTTGGTAGAAAATAATAAAAGAGAGATATCTATGATTTCTGAATATTTGCCAGAACAATTATCAGAAGATGACGTTTTGAAAGAAATAGAAAAAATCGTGGCTGAAATAGGAGATGTTAGTAATAGTGACTTCGGTAGAGTGATGGGTCTCGCGATGGCTCAATTAAAAGGACGTACTGATGGAAATATTGTCAGTAAAATGGTCAAACAAGTTCTTACAAAATAAAAAGACAATAAAGACAAAGTCTTTATTGTTACAAAAACAAACATAAAATTTAATAATTTCGTTTCTAAGGATTTCCCATGCTACCTTGGACTCGTAAAATTCATTTTTCTAAAAAAAGCCTAATAGTTTTCGCTATCATGGTATTTTTTGTTATTTTAGGGTTTTCTTCACAAGTTTTTGCACAAAGTGCAACAGATACATTGGGAATAGATGTAATTGATCAAAATGCTGCGTTAGCCTCTACTGATTTACGTGTTATCATCATTCGTATTATCAATACTGTTTTAGCTTTACTTGGTGTAATTGCTGTTTCTCTTATTGTTTATGCTGGTTTTATTTGGATGACTTCTGGTGGAGACGATGGCAAAGTAGCTACCGCAAAAAAAATCATTATAAATGCAGTAATTGGTTTGGTAGTTATTTTATCAGCTTTTGCTATTGTCAAATTTGTATTTGATAAATTACTAAATACACAAGCCGGTGGTGGACAAGTAAGTAGTGCACCTGTTTTACCTCCTGCCATTCAGACTTTTAGTGGTTCTGGTTCTCTTGGTAGAATTATTAAGGATCATTATCCCTATAGAAATCAAAAAGAGGTAGCTCGTAATACTTCTGTTGTTGTTACTTTCAATGTTCCTTTTGATCCTGCTACTATCGTAAATAATGGAAACAATACTTGTTGGAATAGCGATTTGTCTGGGCCTACCTTAGAGTGTGGTCCTAGTAGTATTCCTTACTATGGTGATTGTATTACAACTGCGGAAGGACAAAAAGTTTGTGATACTTTAAAAACTACAGCTGTGAAGATTGACATCTTGGCTAATATTGGCAATGAAAATGCAGGAGTTCCTGCTATTGCCAAAGTTGCTTATGATGCTGATTTGAATGCTTTTAGTTTGGTATTGAAACCAAGTGAAAATTTGGGTAGTGCTAGTGAGAATATAGATTATACTGTCGTTTTGTCTACTGAAATAAAAAAACCAAATACTAATGAAAGTGTTTTACCAAGACCTTATGCTTGGGATTTTCAAACATCTACAAATTTGGATTTGACACCTCCTTATGTCGTCAAGGTTTCACCTTCTGCAGGTGAAGTAGATACCAAAGATAGTGTTATTAAAATTAATTTTAATGAGCCTATTGATCCTACTACCGTTGGTGGTGTAGTGGAAGATGGTGGCATTTTTGATAATTTAATTATAAATACAGAAGGGAAACTTGTTGCAGGTATTTGGAAACCAAGCAATGGTTACAAAACTGTAGAATTTATTCCAACAGAAAGTTGTGGTCAAAATAGTTGTGGTCAAGTCAAATATTGTTTACCTATTTCTTGTCCTGAGTCAGATCCATATTGTATTAAAGATTTCACGGCTTTGGTTCGTACAGCAGAACCTAGTGGCAATGCAGGTGCTCCTTTTGAAGCTGAAGCTTTTACAGGTGTTTATGATTTGGCTTTGAATGCACTAGACAATCCTATTAACGAATCAAATGAATTGGTAAAACCACCTATTGTTGACTCCAAAATTATTTCAAATGATGAAAAAACTCCAGATAATTATTTTTGGGATTTCAAAATTATCAATAAAATTGATAAAAGTTCACCTTATATCACTACTATAACTCCAAATCCTGAAACATCTGGAGTAGCTTCTGATACAAATTTGGAATTAAATTTTAGTAAAAAATTATTGTATAGTAGTATCGAAAATATTAATTTGGTAGAGTATCCAGAAAAAGTTTGTGCTGATGCTGCTAATGTTGAAGATCCTTGTTCTACTGCTGACAAGTTAGATGATATTTGGTTTAGAACAATTTCAACTGATATTGATGACAAAACTAATCTAAAAATAGAACATAGAGAATTTGGACCAAATGGTTTGGACTTATATTATTTCCCGACTATTCCTCATACTTTACAAGATTCACATCAAAATTGTTTTTATCCTGGGTTTGGTCCTATGTCAGGTCAAGCATGTGTGATTGAATATGATGGAGATGGCAACATAACATCTAAAACAAATTGTAGTACAGTCAATCTTAATGCTGACAGTGATACATCTTGTATTTATTCAACTATAGAAAGTACAGATAGTCTAAACACTTGTTTAGATACTTTGAAAGTCAACAGTCCAAGTGATTATAGTAACTAATTTATGAAATTTTTCCAAAACAAAAACTTTAAATTTTTATTACTAGGTTTTGTATTTGCCTTTGTTTTATTGGGTGTTTTTAGTGTGCCTGTTTTGGCACAGAATGCTGATACTTTAGGGGTAGATATAATTGACCAAAATGTAGCTCTTGGTAATAGTGATTTACGTGTGACTGTTGTCAAAATTATCAATACAGTTTTGGGATTACTTGGTATTATAGCTGTTGTTTTGGTTCTTTATGGTGGTTTTACTTATATGACAGCTGGAGGGGATGATGAAAAAGTAAGTCGTGCTCGTAAAATTCTTATCAATAGTGTAATTGGTTTAGTAATCATTTTGTCTGCTTT
Source organism: Candidatus Magasanikbacteria bacterium CG_4_10_14_0_2_um_filter_33_14 (assembly GCA_002793035.1). Taxonomy (GTDB): domain Bacteria; phylum Patescibacteriota; class Patescibacteriia; order Magasanikbacterales; family UBA922; genus UBA1557. The sequence continues at coordinate 26,870 of PFPL01000070.1, read as the reverse complement.
TGGTATTACAAAATTTGTTTTGAATAAATTATCAGCAGCTACAGGCTTAGTCACTACTGATGGAATTGATACTACTTTGGATGGGGATTGTGATACACCGGGGACTGATTTTTATGATACTTATCACAATACTTCTTATTGTCAGGATCATACCAACAATTATCCTGAACAATCTTGTAGTGCAAAACATTTTATTGTTAAAAGTATTACCCCAAGTACTAAAGATGGCGATGTCCTTGGTATGAACAATGGTATTGTAAGAGCTCTATTTAGTAAACCTATTGGAAGTGATATCGCTAATGCTATAAAAATTGAAAAAGACGGTAATGATATTACTGGTGAATTTGAAATTAGTTTCAAAGAAAATAATTATGTTATAGAAGCTGTTCCAAAAGATAACGGTGCTTGTGATATTGCGCATTGTTTAATCACAGGTAATTATACGGTGACAGTTTTGCAAGTAAAAGATAAAAATGGTAATGAATTAGAAACTACTACTGATTGTGGTGATTTCCCAAATGATGCTGCTTTCAAAGTTGGAGATGAAACAAATTTTGCAGATACTGTGGCTCCAATAGTTAATGCTGTTACTTTGGACAACCAAACAGGTGAGAGTGTTCGTATTGTTTCTGGTCGTGAGTATCCAGTCACTGTTGCGATGAATGATCGTGAAAATGTTAATTATGGTGGTGGTTCTTATGTTGTCTTAACAATCTTCAAAGAAGATTCTCCTGAAAATGTTTTGAAAACCTATGTAAATGCTCCACCTGTAGCACAAGGATCTAGTCAGGCTTTTAGTTTCGATTATGGTTATTTGGTAAAAGCTGATTTGGTACCAAATAGTAATTATGTTTTAAATGTTGCTGCTCATGATATTGATAGTAATATTGTCAATTCACAATTGAAATTTCAAGTAGTTGCTGCCAATTGTGACAATGGTGTGAAAGATGGAAATGAAACTGATATCGATTCAGGTGGTAGTTGTGGAGGTGCACTTGGTTCTGCTTGTAGTAATCAAAATCAGTGTTCTATTTCTCTAAAATGTTTAGATACCAATGATAATCTTTGTTCGGGTACAGGTGATTGTGTTTGTAAAAAATGGCCATATATTGAAAAAGTAGAAGCTATGGATGGTGCTCCTGGCAATTGGATTACTATTCAAGGTAGAAATTTTGGTAATAGTGATGGTGAAATATATTTTAATTATAATATTGATGGAGAAAAAGTAAGTGTGCCTGTAAGTCTGGCACAGTGTCGAGGTAATGATGTTTGGCATGATAGTTGGGTTATAGCAGAAGTACCTGAAATACCTGAAGGAGCTGAATCTGTGGATCCTTCTATTTCTATTAGAAACTCAGAACTTTCTCGTGGTTTATCTGGCACTGAGGATTATCCTCTTTATCCTGATTCTTTATTAGAAGGGCGTATTTTGAATTTACATTTAGATGAAACTGAAGGTACAACTATTTCTGATACTAGTGGTGCCAATAATAATTTGGAATTAGTGGGTAATCTTAAATTTAATAAAGCTGGTAAATTTTCTAAGGCATTTGATTTTGATAAAGATGCTGATATTGATGGAGTAGAAATTGTAGATTCAGGTTTTTTGAGAAAAACTGTTTCTCCTGGAAGTATTTTTGATTTAGCAAAAGGTTCAGCCTTTGCTTGGATAAATAAATCTGCACCTAGTGTTTATCATGATACTATTATTGCTAGAAGTGGTACTTTTGGTATTTTTGTATCTGGAAATAATTTGGCAGTTGGTGAATGGTACAATGATGGTAGGCCAGGAGGACAAGTTATTGATTCGGGTGTTAAAGTGGTAGATGGTGAATGGCATTTGGTTGGTTTGGTTTTTGATGGAGAAAACAGAAAATTGTATGTTGATGGAAAATTAGTATTTACTGTCAAAACTCAATTTTTTACTGGCAATGCTGATGCTTTGACTGTTGGTGCGAATAATAGTGGTTCAGCTCAATTTTATAAAGGTTTTATTGATGAAGTAAATATTTGGAATAGAGTACTTTCAGATATTGAAGTAGCTACTTTGTATCATACTCCTTCAGCTTTTAATAAATTTGTAGATTTTTCAAATGATAATTTTGGTCCAAACTTAGGATTATTTAAATATAATGAAAATAAAAGACCTGGTCTTTGTGCTGTGAATGTCGAAGGTCAAGAAAATGTTATTTCAGCTGAACCAAAAACTGCTGTAGTAGCTACTGGAAAAGCTTTTGGTGATTCTCAATCTGGTGGTCGTTTGGTTTTTGGCTCTACTAATTCTGGTATAAGAAATTGGTCTGATCAAACTATTAGTTCTACAGTACCTTTTGCAAACCCTGGTAAAAATGCAGTTTATGTAGAAGTAAATGGTCAAAAAAGTAATACTGTCATTTTCAATGTTTTGGAAACTAATAACACTACTTTCCCTGTTGTAACCCAAGTAAATCCAACTGAAACTACACCTGGAAGTTATATTACTATTTCTGGTAAAGATTTTGGTGGGGGAGAAGGAGTTGTTTCTCTGTTAAATGGTTCAAACTCTACTGATACTCAGATGCCACCAGTGTATTGTGGCACTACTTGGGAAGATGACCAGATTATAGTAAAAATTCCAGAGGATGTAGCTGCTGCTGACTATAATATCGTTGTTACTAGAACGGATGGCAAATCAAGTGAAGCTAATGCGTCTATAAAAATAGTAGAGGGTAATCTTTTGCCAAGTATTTGTAAAATAACACCAAATAGTGGTTCTGCTCCACTTCCAAATGGTCAATATATGACTATAAAAGGTGATAATTTGTCAGCTAATCCAGAATTTTATTTTTGGCAAGATAGTGCTAGTGAAGATGATTATAATACTTGGTTAAAAAATACAGAATTTCAAACTATCAAAGCTGGTAAAGAATTAAAAGTAAAGATACCTGTGGATGAAGCAACAGGATTGTCTATGTCTTCGGGCCCTATTGTTGTATCTGCTAATGATCATTTTAGTAATGGAATAAATTATGAAGTAGTTGATTGCCGTTTACCAGGTCAACCTGATTTATCTAATTCTGGATATCAGTGTTGTCAATCTGGCCCAGAAGCAGGTGTTTGGAAAGATGGGGATATGATTTGTCGTGATACTTTACGTGAAGCTGGTTATGCTTGGAGATTTGCTACTGGTAAAATTCCTGAAAGGTTTGAAGTCTTAGAACAATGTGAACCGGGTAGTAACACGGTTGTTCCTTCTCCAACTCCTTGGTCAGATAGAACTTCTGGCAATAGTACTTGTATCAATGCTCAGGTTCAAGTGGTCTTTAGTTTGCCTGTCGATACTTCTACTGTAAATACTCAAAATGTAAAAGTATTTTCTTGTGGAGGGAATTTCAGTGCAATAGATTGTAATAATGAAACTGACGTAACTTCTCAATTTGTGATTGATAGTAGTGTTGATAATACTTTGATTTTCAAATTAAATGGACAAAATACTTTGCCTACTCAGACTTGGTATCGTGTAGCATTATCAAGTGAACTTAGGTCCAAAAAAATAGTATCGGAATTTGGTTCAACTGTTGAGAAAAATGAAAATTTAGAAAGTACCAAGAGTTGTGATATCGCTGGTGGAAATTATTCTTATTGTTTTGATTTTAGAACAGGTGGCATGGATGATATTTGTACTTTGGTTGGTGCCGGTATCAATCCATCTGAATATACAACACGTCTTTTGGGTGTTGTGCAAGATGTACGTTGGCCACTTACTTATAATTTGGCACAATTATTTGAAGATTCCAATCCTAATATTCATCCAAAGTATTTCGATGTTTATGGTATAGCCAATCAAGAATGTATTGTTTTAAATGTAGATGATAAGCCTTGGCAATGGGGTCCTGTAGCTATTGAAGATGGCAATAATCCTGCTGCGACAGCACTAAAGTCCAATGATGATTTGGAAAAATACCAAAATTCTCGTGGAAAAGTAACTGCTTGGGAAAATAGTCCTGCAGGTACTTCTATTTATGCTAAATTAAATTTAGAAAATGGACGAGTAGGTGATACTATTACTGTGACTTCTGATATTCTAGAAGATTTGGATAAAGTAAAGCCTTATACTATCAATAGTAGAGAAGATGCTTTCAAGACATCTGCGTATTCTTCTTATTTTCAAGATGGTAATTTTGATTTTACTATAAAATTTACTTTGGCTGATATTCCTACTTCTACATCTGGTTTTATAAAAAATTTGGATGGAAATTGGGAAAGAAAAATTGTTAATTTTATAAAAAATATTTTGCCACATGGTAATGCTCTTATCACGCAGTTTGTATCAAATGATGGTACGAGTAAAAATGCTATTTTGAACTTTAAAATAACGGGAAGTGTCAATCATGATTTTGATTTATCTCTTAATAATCAAGAGAATGTTCTTAGTGTAAAATCTGAAGAAACAGGGAAGGTGATTGTATCTCTAAATACTGAAACAATTTCATTTGACTATAGCTCAATTGCAAATAATAGTGAATTAACTATAGGTTCACCTATGGTAGTTAGTCAAAGTTTGAATGATAAATACTTATTTTACGGAACAATAAATTCTTTGTCATTGAGTCATAAAGAGGTTACTCAAGCTGTAGACAACATTGAAGCTAAGAGTACTATAAAAGTTGATTTGGGAAATCCTCAAGTAGTAAGTAAATGGCCTGTTTGTACCGAAGTTTGTCTCAATGCTGAGATTGGAATGGAATTTAATCAAATAATGTTGCCAAGTACTTATGATGATGGAGGCCTTAGATTGTTTGAATGTGCTAATGAAAATTGTGCTAGTGATTCTTTGACTCCTATTAATTTTACAATTTCTAGTCTTAGTAATGAAAAATATTTGAAATTTGCTAGTAATAATTTGGCTACTAGTACTTGGTATTTAGTGAAAGTTTTGAATGACAAAATCTATTCAAGTGGAGGACTAAAGAGTGGTGTAGAACAATTGGGAAATAGTGCTGTGGCCACAGAATGGAAGTTCAAAACAAAAGCTTCTTCAGAGCCTTGTATTGTAAATAGTGTAGAAGTCACTCCTGATCCATTTGCAGCATATTATGTAGGTCAAAAAAATACTTATACTGTTTCTGCTCGTGGTGAAGTAGATGCCTGTAGTACAAAAGGACAATTATTAGATCCTTGGGATTATGGTTGGCAGTGGTCTGTAGAAGATCCAAAGGTAGCGGAAGTTACCAACTTTCATATTTCTGGAAATTACAATGATAATATTTGTACATCTTCTTGTTTACCTGCGGGTAGTGATATTACAAGAGAAGAATCTCAAAATTATGCTATTTGTGGGAATGGTGTTGTTGATTCTGGTGAAGATTGTGATATCAATATTTCTTCTGAAATAGTCGGTGTGAGTTGTACTTACAATTGTTTACGTCCAGGTAATAGTGCTGACAGTTGTGGTGATGGTATTGTGGATTATAAAATTGGTGAAGAGTGTGATCCCGCTACTGATGATTTGTCTGCACAATATTGTTCGGGTACTTGTTTAAGAATAGGTTCTAGTAGCTCTGCTACAGGAGATATAAATGCTCCTGTGTGTGGTAGTGGATCTGTTACCACAGGTGAGGATTGTGATATAAATGATCCAAATAGCAAATTAAAATGTTCAAATAGTTGTCTTAACTCAGGTACTAGTTTGTCTCAAAGTTGGTGTGATAGAAACTATGTTGCAAGTAATGAACAAAGACGTAATGCTTGTAATAGAGCTTTGAGTATTTGTGGTAATGGTACTGTAGAAGCTGGCGAAGAATGTGAAATTGGTACTGATGGCGCAGATGAAAATACATGTGATAATAGGTGTTTACTCAAGAATGTATGTGATAATCTTGATTTGAAACAATGTAAAAAGGGTGACGAAGGTTGTAACAATGATTGTACTTGGTCAGGTTCTTCACTTTCTTATAGTGAACCTTCTGTTTGTGGAGATGGTAAAAATGATATAGGTGAACCAAGTAGTATATATTTTGATGGTAGTTCTAGTCGTTATAATTGCGAATTACCTGTTTCTCAAGGTGGTAATGCTTTAGGTTCTAGTCCAACTCAATTAGTTACAGCTTTGGGTAACTTTGAAGGTGGCGTATCTATGGAAGTTGTTGACAAAATGACTACAAAAATTTTTGCTAAACCTATAAATTATTATTCTTCTGATTTAGAAGGTAACAAACAAATCAAGGCTGTTACGGGTGCTAGAGGAGAAGGAGAATATGATTTGATGTGTGGTTACAAAGAATATGATGGAGCATTAGAGAATACTTATAACAATTGTCCAAATAATCCTAATAATGGGTTAGGTGTGGCTACTAATTCTTGTTGTTATAATAGACCTATAAGAAGTGGACAATACCCAGCTGTCAATGCTGGTATTGGTGGTGGAGAAGCCGTATGTCGTAATACTTATTTGGAAGTAGATTTTGATAGACAGATGGATAAATTGTCTTTCAATGATAACATTTTGATAATTGAAGGTTATGATAAAAATGATGGTTATGTTGATTACAAGTGTGAGGATCATGGACAAAGAGACATTACAGAACAAATAAATTCTTATTTAGCTATTGCTCCTTCTGAGAATGTTGGTTTCTGGGGAAATATTTGGAATCATATCAAATCTTTCTTTGCAAATTTATTTTCTTTGAAAGTGTTTGCAGCTCCTGTGGATGAAAACAATCATCTTAGTGGAGATATTACTTGGTGTGCTACAGATATCCGACCAAGAACTAATATTAAATATGTTTATGATTATGTAGCTGGTGCACAAGGTGAAAATAAAGAATATGTTTCTGCTACTCAAGCAGGTTTGATTCTCCCTGAATTATTGGATTCAAATGTATATGTTTTAGTTATTCTTCAGGGTGGTAAAAATGGTATCAAAGATTCAAACGGTGTTGGTTTAAAAGATACTGCACAAGATTCAAATGATATAAAAGATTCTTGGTTATTTAAAACAGGTGACCAACTTTGTAAAATAGATCATATCGATGTCAGCCCTGTTAGTAAAGTTTTTTATTCGCCAAATAGTAGTCAAGAATTTACCATAAATGTTGTAAGTAAAAATAATGGACAACTTATAGTACCTGTACCAGATGCTTATGAATGGACTTACTCTTGGTATCCTTCAGAAAATGATATTTTCAATATAACTAATACAGATTTAAAAATCATAGATATTTCACCAAAAGGAGTTGAAGGTAGTATTGATGCTTTGGCTAAAGTGGAAATAACCAAAGATATTGATACAAATAAATCACAAGTAGGAGAAACTTTTGCTAAAGTATTTAAGTTGCAAGCCTTCTTTTGTTCTAATCCTTGGCCATCACATAATACTGTTTTATCTGATCCAAGTTTCAGAGATGTTTCTTTGAATGGAAAATTTGCAGAAGACAAATTTAACTTTTCTTTCCTTTATTGTGCTGATGAAGGTAATCCTTTGGAAATTTCAGATGATTTACCTCTTTTCAATGATGTCGTTTATGTAGATAATCCTGAAGAATATGGTCTTGGGGATACTTCTCTTCGTAGTTATTTATTATTTTCTCAAGATACAACAGATGCTGTAGGTATTCAAATTTTTGAAAATACACCAGATTTCAAAGGTCAACCACGTAGTTTGGAAAATTGGTACATTGATAAATTTGGTGATTTAGGAGATATGCAACTTACTAGTGTTGCTGGTTATGAAGCCTTGAGCGATAGTAAAAATTACTATATAAGTGTCTTTGATGTAGATAAAACTATCAATTCTTTAGGTACTGTATATAATTATGTAATATTATTTAGTCTGAGTGATAACTCTAATAGAAGTAGTAGTTTGGTTTTTGAACAAATTATTAATAATTTGAATTTTAATACAAAAATGACAGAACATAATAAATGTTTACCTAATAGTTATTCTGATAGTTCTATTATTCGTTCTGATGTTGGTCATAATATTACTAATATAGATTGTCAAACAGATTTTGACTGTCGTGATGGTAGTGGTGTTTCATTAATAGGTACATCAGGTCATTGTTCAAATGAAAAAACTAAATTTTATAGAGATTTGAATAGACTTGTTGGTTTACGTTTATCATCTTTCAATTTAGACAAGTATTTCAATTCTGATTTTGGTAAAGATACTTTTGTAGCTAATTTGGATAGTGGGTCTTATATTACTGGTTATACTACTTCTAAATGGCAAAATTCTTGGGGATTATTGAATAGTTATGCAGGAACTGTAGCTCAAGATCCTATAAATGATTGGGTTGGTTGTGGTGATAATGATTTACTTACTTGTTGGAATGTTCAAGAGGTCACATATACTTGTCCTCAATTTTCACAAGTTTATGAGTATCAATTTGTTAGTAGTACCAAGAGTTATGAAATATATGCCCCTTTTGAATACTTACAAAGTTCTCAAGATGCTGATTTTGTAAATAGATATATAAATCAAAATAAAATAAAATTTGGTGGTCTTTGTAAACCTGGAGATATTGTAAGCGGCAATTCTGGTGTTTGTGGAGATGGTGTTGTGAATTACGCTAGTGGTGAAGAATGTGAACCACCAGGAAGTACCAAACTATTTTCTTATGATAGTAATGGTAATATTTGTTCTGCAGATAAGAGAGCTACTGCAACTTGTAATGCTAATACCTGTAGGTGGAATTTGGCATCTTCTTGTGAAGCTAGTGCTACAAAGTGTGGTAACGGAATAATTGAGGGACTTGAAGTTTGTGATGATGGTATTTCCAATGGTAGTTATGGTTATTGTAATGATAGCTGTACCAATAGATTGGCTTATTGTGGAAATGGTACAAAAGAAGAAAATGAATTTTGTGATAAGGCTGAATCTATATATCAGTTAGGTTTTTGTGCAAACAATAAAAATTTGACTTGTAATGATGATAACGATTGTAGTATAAAAGCGGCTAGTTTTTGTGTAAATGAAGTTGGTAAATTTGGTAAATGTAAGGTTGATGAAGGTCAAAGTGCTGTAAACTGTAGTTTTGATTCAGATTGTTCTGATTTACAATATACTGTAAGTGTAAGTTCTTGTTTATCTATACCTGATCCAACATATTCTTTCAATAAAGCTAATAGTTGTTCATTTGATTGTACTGCAAATGGGGGATATTGTGGTGATGGAATTACTCAGTGGAGTTTTGAAAGTTGTGATGATGGTAATACCAATAATAATGATCTTTGTAAAAATGATTGTACTGAAAATGGTGCGCCAATTAGCGATCCAAATACTTCTGTAGAAACTGCGTCTGCTTACTGTGGTGATGGAGAAATTTCTGGTGCAGAGCAGTGTGATTTGGGTGCTAGTCAAAATGGTGTGGCATGTACTCCTGAATATAATAATTCTTGTACATATTGTAGTAATACTTGTGTAATAAAAACTGTTGAAGCTTCTCAAAGATGTGGAAATGGAACTGTTGACAAAGATATCTCGGGCAACTGGTTAGAAGCTTGTGACTACAAACTTGATGCAAATGGTAAACAAACAATTGTCTATACTCATGATGATACACAGTCTAGTACAATAAGTTGTAGTGAAACACAAAAGGGAAGTTTTCAATGTGCCAACAATTGTCAAGATTTAAAAAATCAATGTATTACCTGTGGTGTTGATGTTGGTTTACCACAACCACAATTAGCTATATTGAATCCTTTGATAAAAGGTACCGGTAATGGATATAATATTGCAAGTGGTCAGTCAGTTATATTGTATAAAAAAGTCGTGCCAAATCCAACGGATAAAAGGTATAGTATATTAGGTAATAGACTTATTAATTTTAATTTTGCATCTAGTTATATAAATCCATTTGATTATTATTATTTATTGAAAGATGCAGGTGCTACTCAACCAAATTTGGCAAAAGGTATCGAGACTAATCCTATGTGTAATGGTGATTACAAATTATTTTTCAACTCTATACCAAGTAGTGTTTATCAAAATTCTAATAGTCCGGAGTATAATGTAAGTAATTGGTCTACAGCTGGTTTGGGTGATTTGTTTGATTATCCTGTAAATGGTGAAGATAATGAAGTAAAAAATGATGTAGTTATGTCTCATGCTGTTCCTTCTGGACAAATTCGGGTAGTAATCAGAAGTAATGTTGAAGTAAATAATAGTTATGATTTTGTTGGTAATTTTATGTATGATAAGTTTTCTATTTTGGAAAATGTAAAATTCAATAATATAAGTAATGAAAATAAGTGTGGTAAAATAGAAAAAGATATAAATAATTATTGGGTACCTTCTGCGAATTGTAATATGTATGGAGATGTTTTGACTGGGAATAATTTTTCTTGGGTTCATCCGATAATAAAAACGGACAAAACACAAATACAAGCTTATACTTTCGATTTTTCTAAGTCTAATTTTTCTGAAAATGATGCTGTTGGTTTTTATGTCACATCTCCAAACGTACAAATCAATAGTAGATTAAGTGACGAAGTGTGGGTAGATGTTTATTTACCAAAAGTCGACAAAGATGATCCTGAAAATTCTGTTTACAAACCTGATTATACTTTTAGCATTAGTAATGCACAAACTTCTATCAATGAAGGAGCCCCTTATTGGCATGTCTTTAATTTCTATGTATTTTCTGGGCATAATGCTATTATTCAACCTATTGGTCAAGGAATAATCAATAGTATTTCAGTTGGCCCTGGTTTGTATATTCCTTTACAACCTGGATTTGCTTCTGACTATGGAGGTGCAATTGTGACACAAGAATGTCAAATGCGTGACAATATTCCAAATACGCAACCTTGTAACTAACTTTAATTATGAATAAAAAAATAATTTACATTTTGTCTTTGTTTATCCTTGTTGTTATCATTGTATATTTCGTCTTTTTCTTTTATAATAGATACAAGGAAAATAAAACAATAAACAATCCACAAAATTCTGGGAATGTATCTGTGAATAGTGAAAATAATAATGGAAATTCTGAAAATATAACTGAAGAGACTATTGTCTTGCCTGCTAAACCAGAAGTTATTCCAGAGTGGTATGCAAGTGACAAAGACGGAGATGGCTTGACTGACGATGAAGAAGATACTCTTGGCACAAACAAATTTGAGTCGGATACTGATTTCGATGGTATATCTGATAAAGTAGAAATAGAAGATTACAAGACTAATCCTCTTTTGGCAGATACTGATGGGGATGGTTACAATGATGCTGTTGAAATAAATAGTGGTTATGACCCTCTTAAATAAATTATATTTTTAATTTTTTCTATGTTTGATGACAATCCTACAAGTAATTCTAATTCCATACCATCTAATTTGCCTTTAGCAGATAATGATGATATTTTCGATTCTGTAGATGAAGATACTTCTGTTAGTCCTGGTATCGTTAATGCGGTAGATCCAACGGAAGAAAATTTCACTCTTAAAGAAGAAACACCTTTTGGAAATTCTGCTTTGGATGCTGGAGTTTTGAAACCAAAAGTAGATAATGATAATTTTGTTTCAGAAAAAAAAGTGGATGATATGTTTTCTAGTACAGATGATTCTGTAGCACCTGTTAATGATATGTCAGTTCCTCAACCTGTAGCACCTAGTCCTACAAGTGAGGGTAGCTCTTATCAAACTATATTACCTCCTACAGGAGTTGGAGCTAGTGAAAATACAAATCATTCTTCACAAATGAGTGAACCTGTAGGTAGCAAAAAAATGATTATTTGGATTGTTATTTTTGTAGTAGTTTTGGTTTTGGGTTCAGGAAGTACTTGGATTTATTTTTCTTTCATTAAAGATAGTGGTCAAAAAGATACTTTTGCCAATATAGAGAATACTCAGACAAATACTAATGATAATCAAAATAGTAATCAAGTAGAAGATAAAACTCCTGTAATTGTTGAAGATAATACTAGTAATGATAACACGTCTTCAAGTACAGATTTGACGAACGAAATTATCGAAGGTGGTAATCTTGATACTGATGGTGATGGGTTAGATGATATCAGAGAAACAGAACTTGGTACAGATCCTCTAAATTGGGATACTGATGGAGATGGTTTAAATGATTCAGATGAAGTCTTGATTTGGAAGACAGATCCTCTTAATCCTGATACAGATGGTGATGATTATGAAGATGGTACAGAAATAAAAAATGGATATAGTCCTATTGGTCCTGGTAAGTTATTTGAGGTTCCAACAACAACTATCAGTGCAAGTACCACATCTAATTAATAGTAACATATATTTTTTTGTGTATGTTTGGCAAGAAAAAGAATAAAAAAAAGAACGAAGAAAAAAAATATGATGATTTGAGTATCATTTCGATGCCAGATATTTTTTATGGTGGACAAGATCCTGATATTTATCATAATTATGAAACTGAAAAAAAAGATATACAAGATAAAAAAGAACCTGAAAAAAAGAAAGTAGTAGTAAAAAAACCAGTAAAAACAACACAAAAAAAAGGTAATGCCAAACTTTGGTGGATTTATTCAATAATTATTTTTGTTTTGGCGGTAGCTGGTATATCTTGGTATTATCTAAAGGATTATTTTGTTACTCAAAATACATTGGTAGAACAAAATAATCAAAATTTTCAGAATACAACAAAAAATAATGAAACAAATATAGGTAACAACACAAATACTGTAGTTTCTAGTACTGATCAGCTTGTTACTTCTACAATTAAAACAGAAACTACTACGTCTACTACAGCATTGGATAATGTTTTTTTAGAATTTTTACCAATTTTAACCACAGATGCATCTGACATTGATGCTGATAGTCTCACAGATATTGAAGAAGAAATTTTTGATACAGATAGTGGTACTTGGGATAGTGATGGTGACAATTATTATGATGGACAAGAAGTGTATAATTTGTATAATCCTAAAGGGCAAGCCCCTGTTAGGTTGATTGATTCTGGTTTGGTAAAAGAATATCAAAATCCTATAACAGGTTATCGCCTTTATTATCCTTTAAGTTGGCAAAGAGGATCTGTGGACATTCAAGAATCCCAAGTTCTTTTTAGTGCTAGCACCGGAGAATATGTAGAAGTAAGATTTTTTGCCAAAACACCAGGTCAACAATTTGTAAGTTGGTTTAGTAGATATGCCGAAGGACAAAATTATAATGATTTATCATCTTTTACCAATCGTTTTTCTGAAGAAGCTTTTGTACGTAAGGATAGTTTAGTTGCTTATTTTGAGGATGAAAGTTATGTTTATGTGATGATATATCATACCGATGATAGAGGTCCTGTGGTATTTAGACATATAATGCAAATGATGTATCAATCTTTTAGAATACAAAAGACCAATACTTCTTTACCTGAACAAACTGTTTTTCCTGATGTTAATATGGATATAGAAAGTAATACTACAACAAGTACTGTTACTTCTTCTGTAGAAATAATTTTTCCTGATTCTACTAGTACTACTGAAAATATATAATATATGGAATGTAGTATTTTTAAAACTGTAAAAAAAAATTTGTTATCTGATAAAAAAATTAAGGAGATAGTTTTTTATGTGCTTAAGAAAAATAAGAAAGATGGTTCTATAAGTGTAAATGTAGTAGGGGACAAAAAAATAAGAGAAATAAACAAAAATTATCGTGGTAAAGATAAAGTAACTGATGTAATATCTTTTGCTCTTGAAGAAGGTGAAGAAATTTTTCAAATAGGTGAAAAAGATTTTGGTGATATTTTTATTTGTTTGCCTCAGATAAAAAGACAGGCAAAAGAAAACAACATTTCAGCACGTGAAGAAATGACTAGAATGTTGGTTCATGGAGTATTGCATATTTTAGGATTTGATCATATGGAAGAAAAAGATGCTAAAATTATGTTTGCAATGCAAGAAAAATTTGTAAAAAATCTAATATGATAAATCCAGTAAAATTAAAAAAAAGTTTTTTTTATGCTTTGAAAGGACTTCATTATACGTTTAAACGTGAACAGAATTTTAGAATAGAAGTTTTCTTTGCATTGTTTATTATTGTTTTGATGTTTATTTTAGGACTTAATCACTCTGAACAAATAGTAGTTTTACTTTTGATTACATTTATACTTTCTTTAGAAATGTTTAATACTACTATTGAAAGATTTTTGGATGTTTTGAAACCACGCTTGGATATACACGTAAAAGTTTTGAAAGACATTATGGCCGGAGTCGTATTTTTGGCTTCTTTTGGGTCTATTGTTGTGGGAGTAATGATTTTTTATCCATATATATTTGAGCTAATAAGCAAATAATGCTATAATATATCACATATCAAAAAATTATGGCCAAAAACAAACATATGACAGATATAATAACTGGTTTAGATATTGGATCTAGCAGTATTAGAGTTGCTGTTGGGCAATTTTCTAGCATGAGAGATGAAGAAAATCCAACTCTTCAAATTATCGCTGCTATCGAAGTTCCTGCAGAAGGTGTCCAAAAAGGACAAATAGTTAGTATCGAAGATACTGTCTCATCTGTTTCTAATGCTCTTGAGCAAGTAGAAAAAATAATTGGTTTGCCAGTTGAGCATGTCTGGGTTGGTGTCTCCGGTACTCAAATAATTTCACAAGAGAGTAAAGGAGTCATCGCTGTTTCTCGTACTGATGGTGAAGTTTCTGAAGATGATATTGAAAGAGCAGTCGACGCTGCCAAAGCTGTTGCTACACCACTCAATTATGATATTTTACATGTTTTACCACGTAGTTTTGCAGTGGATGGTCAGACTGGTATCAAAGACCCTGTCGGTATGACAGGTATCAGACTTGAAGTGGATACAAAAATTATACACAGTGTTAGCTCACATATAAAAAATCTTACCAAAGTTGTTTATAGAGCTGGTATTGATGTAGATGATTTTGTTTTGTCTATTTTGGCATCTGGTGAAGTAGTGACAAGTCCTAGACAAAAAGAACTTGGTTCTGTAGTTATAAATATTGGAGGACCAACTACAAGTATAGTGGTTTATGAAGATGGTGATGTCTTGCATACGACTGTTATTCCAATTGGTTCATCACATGTTACCAATGATTTAGCTTTGGGACTTAAGACTTCTATTGATATTGCAGAACGTGTCAAAGTAGAATATGGTAGTTGTGTTACCAAAGGCGTAAACAAAAAAGAAATAATAGATTTGAAAGATTTCGGATCAGAAAGATCTGAAGATGTGACTAGACTTTATATCAATGAAATCATTGAAGCACGTGTTAGTGAAATATTAGAAAAAGTAGATGATGAACTCGCAAGTATTGAAAGAAGTGGTATGTTGCCAGCTGGCGCTATATTTATCGGAGGTGGTGCTAAGATTGAAGGTCTGGTAGATATTGCCAAAGATGTTTTGTCTTTACCTGCTACCTTGGGATATCCTTTGGGATTAGATAGTATTAGTAGCAAGACCAATGATGTATCTTTTTCTTCAGCTATTGGTCTGGTAAAGTGGGGAAGTACTTTACTGCAAAGTGTGAGATCTCGTAGAACATCATTCAACCTAGGTTCAAAAGTAGGGGACAAGCTTCGTAATGTTTTGAAGAATTTGATGCCGTAGGTTAGATATTTTTGATTGATTATTTAGATGCTCTTAGAGAGTGTCTTTTTTTATTTGTTTATAGGTGATACTGGGATTTATGGCTAAATTGTCAAATTGTTATCTTGTCAAAACGACTATTTAACAATTTGACAATTTAGCTATGGGAAACGTTTAATATTGCTTAATATAAACAATAAAATGGAATTTATGTGATGTTGATATTTTTCAATATAAAATATTTCTTGACACTATTTTCAAAAGCTTGTAAAATATACATACAGTTAATAAAGATTGTACTCAAATCAGATATATTTGAGTACAAAAAGTACTCAGATAATATTATGCCACAAGTAAAACCAGATATTGAAACATTTGCAAAAATAAAAGTAGTCGGAGTTGGGGGTTCTGGCAATTCTGCTATCCAAAGAATGATAGATAGCAAAATTCGTGGAGTAGATTTTGTTGCTCTTAATACAGATGTTCAAGCTCTTCATCACAATTCAGCTCAAAAGAAATTACATATCGGTAAGACAGTTACTCGTGGTCTTGGTGCTGGTATGAATCCTGAGCTGGGCAAACGTAGTGCTGAAGAATCACAAAATGAAATTAGAGAATTACTCAAAGATACTGACATGATCTTTATCACCTGTGGTCTTGGTGGTGGTACTGGTACTGGTGCTGCTCCTGTGGTTGCTGAGATTGCTCGTGATATGGGAATCTTGACTGTGGCTGTAGTGACAAAACCTTTTACTTTCGAAGGTCCACAAAGAAAAACTATTGCAGAAAGTGGTTATGAGGAATTGGCTCGTTATGTAGATACTGTTATCACAATTCCAAATGATAGAATTTTACAAATTATAGATAAAAAAACAAGTCTTCTTGATGCTTTCAAAATTGTAGATGATGTACTCCGACAAGGTGTCCAAGGTATCTCTGAACTTATTACAGTTCCTGGTCTTATCAATGTCGATTTCGCTGATGTGAAGACTATCATGACAGACACAGGTTCAGCTCTCATGGGTATAGGTATTGGTAGTGGTGACAATAGAGCTGTAGAAGCAGCTAAGTCTGCTATCTCTAGTCCACTATTAGAAGTATCAATTGATGGAGCCAAAGGAATATTATTTTCAATTACAGGTGGTACCAATCTTGGTATGCAAGAAGTGGCTGAAGCCGCTAAGATTATTACTAGTTCAGCTGATGATGATGTACGTGTTATCTTTGGAGCTGTGATTGATGAAAGTATGGGAGAAGAAGTGAGAGTGACTGTGGTGGCTACTGGTTTTGAGGATAGAGATGTAGCTCCAAAAGGTGTAAAAGCTGATGTTCATAATCCTGGTATGGAAGTTTTCACTGCCAAGCGTCCAATGTTCAAACCAAGTATTTTCAATAAAAAGGTAGAAAATAGAGAAGTGGTAAAAGAAAGTGATGATGAAGAATTTTTTGAAGAAGATATTTTGGACATGGGAGAAAAACAACAAAATTTACGTTCTAGTGGTTTTAGTAGAAGAAGTGTGGGTTCTTCGTTGGATATGGATATAGATACTTCTATGTCTCAACCTAAACAACAACCAAAACCAAGTACTATCAATCAGACAAGTACCAAGCCAAAGAGTGATGAAGAAGATTTAGAAATTCCAGCTTTTATTAGAAAGAAAATGGGGATGTAGTCTTCATTAAAGCATTAAAACATGAAAACAAAAAAACACTGTTGTAAAAGCAGTGTTTTTTTAATTTATAAATAACAAATTTATTTCACAATTTTTCTGGCTTCTTCAATTTGTTTTTGGCACTCTTCTTTTAGAATTCCTGTTTCTATATTTGCTTTTTGTTCGCATCTTTCATTCATTTCAAATACCGTAATTTTTGGTGTTAAAGTATGATCTTCGGCATAGCCATAAATAAAGTTAGATATCTTTGCTTTTATGGCTGCTGCAAAACACATTGGATAAGATTGAGCATTACTCACAAGAAAATATTTGCTTAGATCTTTTGCTTTTAGTTTTTTTGTGATTTTTCTAATCAAATTAATTTCAGCATGAGCTGTTGGATCAATATCGTTGTTGGTGGTGTTATAAGCTGTAGCAATTACATTTCCTTCCATATCAGAGAGTACTGCACCAAAAGGGGAATTACCTTCTCTGACTGCTTTGTCAGCTTCTGCTATGGCAATTCTTATGAGTTTTTCTTTGGTTTCTTGATTCATATTAATATAAATCTGGATTTTTGAAAGGTATAAGAGCTAAGACTGTTGTTTCTGTATAGTCTATAGTTCTTGTTATTATATCATTTGTTAGAATACCAACTGTTCCACTATGTTGTGAATTATTAACACCAAAAACAATATTACTAGCCTCAGACATTTCTTTTCCTTCATTTATTAGTCTTGAAATTTCTTTTGGTAAGATAAAAGTCAAAGCTCTGGCTTTGCCAGTTTTGTCTTTTGTTTTTATTACTACCCAAGCGACTGATCCCAAATCATTGTCTGTTTTTTCTAGACCACCTTCGAGTCCGACCCAAAAATTAGCTTCAGGAAATTTAGATTGTGCGTTGATTGCTCTATTCATAGCACCTTGCAAAGTTTCTTCATTGCTCATCGGCTGGGCGTTGACATCAGAAGGAATTGATTCGCCGATGAATTCAAATTTTTCTTGCAAAAACATTTTTTCAAAAGCGATTTTGACAGCTTCTATTTTGACAGGATTTTTGGAGGCGATGATTACTGTTTTCATATTTTTTTATTAGTATAAATCTGGATTTTTGAAAGGGATAAGAGCAAAGGTAACCATATCTATATAAAAGCTTGTTCTAGTCAAAACATCGTGAGTAAGTATACCCACTGAACCATTTTGGTGTTTGGAATTTTGTCTATCAAACACAATATCATCGGCGTCGGATAGCTCGTAGCCTTGTTCAATAAGTTCTGTTACTTTTTTGGGTAAGATGAAAGTACAAGCTTTGCCTTTGCCAATTTTTTCTCTAGATTTTACTACAGCCCAGGCAAAGGAATGCATTTCGTCTTCTATTTTTTCTAGACCACCTTCTAGCCCAACCCAGAAGTCTGCATCAGGAAATTGTGTTTGGGCATTGTTTGCTCGGTTAGTTGCACCTTGCAAAGTTTCTTCATCTGACATTGGTTGGTCGCTGACGCCAGAAGGGATGGACTCACCAATAAATTCAAATTTTTCTTGCAAAAACATTTTTTCAAAAGCGATTTTGACAGCTTCTATTTTGACAGGATTTTTGGAGGCGATGATTACTGTTTTCATAATTTTATTTTTTTAATAAGATAAAGAGTGGAATAAGAATACCAAGTAAGATAATAGCAAAAATCATAAATATAGTCATTTTGAAATAGATTTTTTCATCTTTTTTTATATGTTTAGCTTCTTCTATTATTTTTCCCATTTCTTTTTCATTTGAAATATTATATTTGTAATTTTTTAATTCTCTGAATATTTCTTCTGCATACTGAGGTGTAATTACAAATTGGTTTTCTGGAGTTTGTTCTTTTTTTATACTACAAATTAGTATTGTATCGGTATGAGTGCCAGAAATTGTGTGCATAGGTTTAGAAAAAAAACCGATGTTAGATATTTCTTCTCGATAAAATTCGTGCTTTAGTATATAATCTTTACTCAAAATTTTTTTGGAGTAAACACTTATTTTTTTATTGTCTATTTCTATTTTTATTTTGTTCATATTATTTTAATTATATTTAGTTTTACCTGTATTTACAATGAGTATTTTTTTATTTTTATCTATTTTATCTTTTAGTTGTAGTAGTAGTGCTAGACCAGAGATACCAGAAGGTTCGCAAGATATATTTTGTGACTCAGCTATTTTTAGAGCTTCATCTAAATATTTTTCTTTTATTGTATAAACATTGGATTCTGGTCCACAGAAACCAGCCGTACGATAAAGTCTAATCCATTGTTCATCAAAATGTACGAAAGGTAAGTGTGGTGAATATAGTTTTATAGCTTTTGATTTGTGATTATTTGAAGTAGCGCCAATGAAATTACAGTTTCTAAGTTTTTTTAAGTTTCCTTTGAATCTCAAGTCATGATGTTTTGTTGATACTTCTTTTTTGGTGATATTTAGAATATTTTCAAACAGATTGCCCGTACCAAAAGGTATGAAGCAATAATCTGGAGATGAGTTTATTATCTCGTAACTTAGCCAATCATAAAATCTAGTGGTGGGGTCGAGTGCCTCACTAGAAGTAATGTCAAAACCTTTTTCATTTTCTGTAAATTTCAATATTTCTTGCCAAGAAAAAGCTTTTTTGCTTAAATCTTTTTTATAGATTTCACAACCTAGTTTTTTTATAGATTTTACGATGTATTCTTCTGTGTTTGTATCGAGTAAAACTTTTATATTTGGTAGGTTGTATTTTTTTAATTGAGTTTGGATAGCAACGGCAGCTGAACCAGAAGATATTATAGACATTGTTGGTAGATTGCCTTTCAAGTTTCCTCTTTTTTTTGATAACAAAAAATCTTTGTAAGTCACAATTATTTCCCAAGCCATTCTATCCTTATGTGTACCTGTTGGATTGTAGCTTTCGTCTTTTAGCCAGACATTGCGAAATCCTGAAACTTTTATTTTATAAGTTGGTGTGGCGGGAAATTTGGGATTGTCAGCTGGGAATTCTGGTTTGTTGGGATTGTTTTCAGAAGCTACGATGATGGATTTTAGTATTCTTTCTTCTTTTTTTGTTAATGACATATTATAACAAATGTTTTATTTCATTAATCTCTATCAATTTTTTATTATTTATGTGAGTACTTTCTAGAAACATTCTATAAAATTCTTCTCCAAACTGTCTGGCACCTTCTAAACAAATATTTAGATAATCTATTTGAGTTTTTTCATCAAAGAGAAAATTTTGTTTTTGTTTCATCTTATCTACGAAAACGAAGGCTTTCATTTTTTCTCCAGTATCACAAGTTTCCACAATTACTTCTCTTAGCTCATAAGCTTTTTCTCTTTCCAACAGTTCATCGAAGTAGTCTTGTTCTACATGGAAGCAAACGCCATTTATTTTTGCTTCATTATGTTCGGTAATATTTAGCACAGCCGCTGGAGTATTGTCTTTGTCAAAGCGAGTGGTGGAGGCTGTCTCGAAAATGCGAATATGGTTTTGGAGTATTACTGGAGTTATATCTGTAACATTGGGGACTGTCTTACATAAAAAATCTAAATTCATAAGTGAGCCGTAGCCAAAGATGGTTATTTTGTCAGTCATATTTTATTCTTACATTTATAAAAATTCTATCATATTGCTACTAATTTGTAAAAAACAAAAAAACGCTGTGGAAGCGTTTTATATATTATTTTATTGGAACTAGAAATTCTTTGTATTTTTCTATCATTAATTTTATATCTTCTGTGAATTTATCTGGGTTTTCTTTTATTTCTTCTTCTAGTTCGTCTAAAGCAAATACTTCTATACCAGAGCTTTCACCATCTACGAATTTGATTGGACCGTCATAATAACCAAAGTACATAGAACTCATGTAAGGTTGTTGTATTTTACTTCCATTATTTATAATCCTTTTAGATACAAAATTTGGTAAAAATTCTATTTTTTTAAATATACCAATAATTTCTAAATTAGTTACTTTTATAGCTCTATTAAATTCTTCCTCGTCCAATACTGTGGCAGGGAAGCCTAATTCCTCGGCACATTCTCTGATTACTGTCATGTTAAAACTATCTCCAGCTGAGACATGTTCACCAACTGTTTTGTCGTACTTTCCTGCATTTTCTGTTTTTATTTTACTTCTTTTTTGTAAGTATATTCTGCCAGAAGAATTCATTAGAATAAGTCTAATAGATTTTACTTTTTTAGTAATTTCTCCAGTTTCTTTGAATTCATTTTTTATTTCATCATAAAAAATTTGTCTATCTTCTACTTTCAAAAGATTTGAATCTAAATCGTAGATTTCTAATTTTTCAGACATATATAAATATTATTTTTTATTATAAACCTTCCAATTCGGATCAGCTTGTACATCTTGCCACTTGGTAAACTTTCCTTCCTTTGCATAGTTGTAGCCTGCTGCTGCAATCATGGCGGCGTTGTCCATAGAATATTTGAGAGCAGAGAGATGGAAGTCTGTACCCGAAATGTGTTCAATAGTATTTTTCAAAGTTTCACGAAGTTTGGCATTGGCAGAAACTCCACCGACAAGTAAAACATTTTTTGGTTGGTATTGTGTTATTGCTCGGACAGTCTTTTCAACCAAGACATCGACGATAGCTTGTTCGAAGCTGGCACAAAAATCTGATAAGGTTTTGGGTTCTAGGTAATAGGTATTAGATTCTGTTTTTGGAGCGTTGTCTTGTAGCCAATAAAGAGCCGCAGTCTTGAGACCAGAAAAGCTCATATCATAATCATCACTATCCATCATTGGACGAGGAAATTTGATAGCTTTTGGATTACCATCTACAGCATGCTTAGAAATTTTTGGTCCACCTGGGTATTCTAATCCTACGATTTTGGCAATCTTATCAAAAGCTTCGCCAGTGGCATCGTCACGTGTGCCACCGATTTTTTCATAGTGGTCTTTTTCTTTAGATAAAATAAGTTCAGTGTGTCCGCCAGAGACGACTAGAGATAAAATAGGGAAGTCGAGCTTTTGATAGGTGCTATCAGCTTCTAGATGTAGCTTCACGCTGTTTATATGGCCTTCTATGTGGTTTACAGCTACAAGGGGAGTATTCCATAGATAAGACAGAGTTTTGGCAGTTTCGACGCCTACAATCAGTCCTGTGATAAGTCCAGGTCCCGCTGTGACCGCAATAGCATCAGGTTTATCGAAATCTTTCATGATTTCCTCGACTACTGGAGTGATAGTCTCGGCATGTTTGCGTCCAGCAATTTCTGGTATAACTCCGCCGTATTTTTTGTGTATATCAATTTGACTGGCTGTTTTTTCAGCTAGTATCTCTATTTTTTCATCTGTGATATCCATGAGACAGATAGATGTATCGTCGCAGGATGATTCTATTCCAAGTATTTTCATATGGACTGTATTAAATCATAGTTTAGCGATTTTTTCAAGGGCCTTTTTAGGAATATTAAAACATTCCGCCCAAGGCGGATCCGCTTTGGGCGGAAAAAACATAAAAACACTTGCTCCAATTAAGTCTGTGATTAAAACAAGTAAAAAAAGCCTTGTGAGCCTTGTCGGCCTCGTAAGCCTTGTAAGCTTTTTATATTCACACTAATATATTGACAGTTGTCACGTTTTTGTGTATAATTTTTTCGTCTTTGATTTATATCTATCATGGTCCCATCGTCTAGTGGTTAGGACACCAGGTTTTCATCCTGGGAACAGGGGTTCAATTCCCCTTGGGACTACTATTTTTAATAAACAACCTACCTGCAAAATTCCAAGAAATTGGAGTTTTTTTTATATTGACAATTATGTTTTTTTATGGTAAGTTATTTTATCGTCAAAAACACAGGAGGTGGCGATATGAGTGAAGACCGTTTCAAATGGTTCTATGAGTCAGCTATGGTCTTGGTTGAATGTGGACGGAGACGGCAAGCTGTGCTTCTTGCAGAGGAAACTCGCGAGAAGATGCCGAAGCCATCTGGAGACGAACCTCGGGATTGCTATCGTGCACTCGGGGAGTTGATTGATTTCTTGCGTCCAGAAGGAGCTGAACGTTGGGTTTGTGAGAAATCATACTCTGGTTTCTGCCACAGCCAAAACGGTATGCACTGCTTGTTTTGTGGGGAGATGATTGAGCGTCTTTAACAGAACAGTAGTCTCATACAATTTACTTTTACACCCCGCACGTCTTATCGTTGTCGGGGTGTTCATTTTTTAGTAGGTATTTTAAAAGTACTATTTGTTTTGTAAGTACAATATTGATATAATAAAATAAATAAATGAATTATAAAAAAAATTGAAGTATGACCAAACAAAAAACTAAACTTATTATCATTTCTGGTTTTGTGGGAGCAGGTAAGACGACTCTTGCAAAAAAACTAGAAAAGCAATACAAAGCTATTAGATTTTCTACAGATGACTGGATGATAGATCTTTTTGGTTTTGACGGAGATTTTGGAGAAGATTATCGTGCCAAGAAGAGAGTGGTCAAAGAATTCATTTGGAGTATATCCAAACAAGTTTTGGAGTCTGGTGTTAGTGTAGTTCTTGATTTTGGGTTTTGGTCTTGGAAAGAAAGAATATTGTTTCGCAAAAGAGCTGACCAGATAGGAGCAGAATTTGAGCTTTATTTTATCGATGTACCTCTTGAACAACTTCGTAAACAAATAAAAATTAGAAACAAAAAACTCCCACAAGGTACTTTTCACATTACTGAAAAATGGTTTGATAGTTGGTTACCAAGATTTGAACCTCCTACTGAAAATGAAAAGCCGATTGTTATAAAGAGAATTTTAAATAATATCTGACAATTTTTCAGTGCCCAAAACAAAAAGATTGTTGGTAGCTCTAGTCAAAGCAACGTAGAGTAAGTCTTTGTCAATTTTTTCTTTTTCTTGTCTCAATTCTTTTATTTCTATTCTTTGAGAACTAAAAATATCTTCTTTTTTAATACCTACCAAAAATACAGTATCGAATTCTAGACCTTGGATTTCATCCATAGGTAAGATATGAACATTTTTGGTGTTCTTAAGTTTTTCTTGGTAATTTTTTAGGTGTGCATAATTTCTAATAAGAATACCTGTGACAACTTGTTGGTTTAAATTTTCTTTGATAAAGTCTATTTCTTCATCAATATTTTCAAAAGTTTTTTCTATTATTTGGCTTCCTGATTTTATATTGTCTGGTATTGTAATTGAGTATCCAAGTTTCTTGATATATTCTAAAATTTCTTTACTATTACGATAGACTTTGTTTAGCACCACTTTTCTTTCTTCTTTTAGATTTTCGCCAATTTCTAACCAATCATTGATGGTGCCTAGTTGAGTTTTTTGATTCATGTCGCCGACATACATCACAGCATTGTTTTCTGTATTGAGACAGCTTTTTATTATTTTTATTTGTTCTGGTAAGTAGTTTTGAAATTCATCGAAAATAATCAAATCATAGCTGATAGGGAAGCGTCCTATTTTTTTTAGACTACTACCTTTCTTTTTCAGTTGATAATATTCTTGCATGATTGAAAGAGAGTCGTTACTTTGTCTAAATATTTTCAAAAGTATAGTTAAGTCTATTTTGTCTAATATTTTTTCTTGTTTTTGTTTTGCAAATATTTCTTTGTAACTTTCTTCTAAGTTTTCATAGACTTGCTCTAGGGTAGAGAAGACGTCTTTTTTGTATTTGATATTAGATAAGTTTTTTAGTATTTGTAACTTGTAAAAACTAAAGTGATCTCTTTCTAATTCTGTATTTCCAAATGAATTTTGATAATGAAAATCTTTTATATCCAAGACAGATTTCGCCCAGTCAGGGAAAGTATTTATAGCTACATTTTTTATACCAAGTTCGGGTAAAAGTTGAGAAAAATATTCTTTGGTGCCAGCATCTTGGACTAATATTAATATTTTGTTAGGATTGAATTTGTCAGACACGTCAGGTGATTGGAGTAGGTAAGCGACACGATGAAGAGCTAGTGTAGTCTTACCAGATCCAGCTGGCCCTGAAATTAACAAAGCATTTTTATAATTGGCACGGATTACAGTATCTTGAGCTTTTTCCATTTGAGATACAATCTCTGGTAGGACAAAAGATTTTTTTTGATTGGAAAAATAATCTTGGTAAACAAGTTCTCGTGGGTTTCCCAAAGTTTCAGTCGAAAGATAAATAATTTTTCCGCCCGTAATCATATACTGATCTTTGCTTTGCATTGTCCCTGTTTTTTCAGTTTTGTCGGGTAATGAATAAGTAACTTGTCCTGGATGCTCGAAACGTATTTTGGCAATCGGACTAATCCAAGAATAAATACTTTGTTCACTCAGTGAAAATTTACCAATATAAATAGTTTCATTATTTATTTTACACTTATTGAAATATGGGGAATCTTGCATGATATCTAGTTCTTCCAATTTTTCTTTGTTCATTTCTAGAAGTTTTCCTTGGACTATTTTGTCATCTTCGTTGAAGGTGTGTAAACTTTTTTTGAGTTTGTTTACATTGTTTTTTGTTTTTTCCAATGTTTCTTTTATTACTTCAATAACACTATTCAAATTATTTTGAGCGTGTTCAAAGTATGCTTGTTTATTTGCTTGGTCCATATATGTATAAAAATTAAAAAATACCCTTGTTTGAACCTTGGAATAATTTATTTTTTTATAATTATCCCTTGGTTCAGGGTATTTTTTTGAAATTGTGAAGAAAAATATTTTTAGGAGTTTTGGACTTGTCCAACGCTTTTAAGAATATTTTTGATGAATAAATAATAGCATAGATGGGTTATTTTTGTCAAATTATAGCTAAAACAAGCAATTCACAGCTAATTCTTGACAAAAAAGCTAGATTATTGTATTATATCAGCACCATAGACAGCAGGCGTCAGAAATGACTTAAATATCCTGCCGAGGGAAAAAATTTACACTTTTTAATATTAGTCGTAAAAAGGTCGATTTCCTAAAATGTTCTGTGGTTTTTAAACCACTTTTTTTATTGTCAATTTTCTTTTTTGAAAAGACAGTAAAAAAGAATTAGACAAGTATGGCAAAAACAAGAATAGAAAAAGAACAAGCTATAGAGGATTTATCAAATGATTTGAAAAATTCTGTATCAGCTGTCTTTGCAAACTATCAAGGTCTAAAAGTATCTGAATCAGAAGAATTACGTAACAAATGTCGTGAGCAAAACATCACTGTTTATGCTACCAAAAAGACATTGTTGAAACGTGCTTTGAAAGATACTGGTCTTGACGTTGATACCAAACAATTTGAAGGAAGTGTTGCTGTTTTCTTGGGAAAAGAAGATGAAGTAGCTCCAGCTCAAGTTGTAGCGAGTTTTGCTAAAGGTCATGAGATTGTTTCATTGTTTGGTGGAATTTTGGAAGGTAATTTTATTTCATCTGAAAAAGTTCAAGAATTATCTATGCTCCCAAACAAACAACAATTGCTTGGTCAATTGGTAGGCACTTTGAATGCTCCAGTTTCTGGATTTGTAAATGTCCTAGCTGGTAACTTACGTGGACTTGTGGGCGTAATGAACGCTATCAAAGAAGCCAAAGCGTAAAGACATTCGAATTACGAATACTTACGAATGTACGAATTCGTAGATTCGAAAGGTTTCGAAATTCGTATGTAACTTATTATAATAATATTAATAAAATTAAATTTATGTCAGAAGAAACAAAAAAGGAAGTAGAAGTTCCTGAAAAATTCAAATCTCTTGTAGAGATGGTAGAAA
>PFPL01000066.1 GCA_002793035.1 Candidatus Magasanikbacteria bacterium CG_4_10_14_0_2_um_filter_33_14 | reverse complement strand
ACATAAAATTAAATTTTAAATTTAGTAATTTTAAAACAATTATAAATTTTTAAATGAGATAATTTAAAATTAAGACATTAAAAATTGTTTTAAAATTTAAAATTCCTAAATTTCTAAATTATTAAAATATAATATTAATTTATCACATTTAACAATCAATTGCCAGCCCTCCCGCTCTCCCAGTAGCCCACGAAGCCTGTAGATTGAATCCTCCAGTGAAACCATCAATATCTAGTATTTCTCCAGCAAAATACAAACCTGGGCAAACTTTTGATTCCATAGTCTTTGGATCAACTTCTGACAACTCTACCCCGCCAGCAGTCACAAATTCGTCCCCTGCTCCCCGACCAATAATTTTTAGAGGCAAAGCTTTTATATATTCGGCAACTTGACGCAAATCTTTTTTACTCATTTCTACATTTTTCTTTTCAATATTTATATCTAAATTTTCATAGACTTTTTCTGATAGTGACTTTGGTAAAAAATTGTGCAAAGTATTTTTGAAAGTTTTTTTCAGATTTTCCTCACGCAACTTTTGCAACTGTTCAAACAAATTATCAAGAGATAAATCTGGAAAAACATCTATCAATATTTCAAGAGGATTTTGTCTATCATACTTTTCAAAAGCGATAAGTGATGACAAGGCAAACACAGCCGGTCCACTTACACCAGTATGTGTAAAAAGAAAAGGTCCGGTGAATTGATATTTTTTCATACCTTTTACTTTTATCGTAGCTTTTTCAAAAGACAAACCAGACAATTCTTTTGGCCATTTTTCTTGTGTTAAAAAAGAATTGAGACTTGGTGACAGATCTGTAATTTTGTGACCAAGTTTTTCTAAAATATCATATCCATCCCCTGTCGAACCAGTCTGACGATAAGCCTGCCCACCGAGAGCCATCACGACTTTGTCTACTTCTAGATTTTCCCCTTCTGCAAAAGATATTACAAACTTATTTTTCTTTTTCACAATATTTTTCATATTGTGTTTGAAGAGTAAATCTATTTTTGAATTTTTGAAAATATTTTCGAAGACTCCGACAATGTCATGTCCATCGTTTGACACTGGGAAAACACGTAAATCTTCTTCACACTTGAGATCAACTCCATGATTTTCAAACCAATCCCTCACTTGTGCTGGTGAAAATCTATGCATAGCAGATTGCAAAAATTTGCTACCACGAGGATATTTTGTCAAAACCAATTTCAAGTCTTCTATTCCTGTTGTCACATTGCATCTACCACCACCTGAAATAATAACTTTTTTACCAAGGGAACTATTTTTTTCAATCAAAAAAACCTCCATGTCTGGATGCTCTTCTACTATTGTCGCGGCACACATCATGCCAGCCGCTCCTCCACCAATGATTCCAACTCGCATATTTTTTTATTTAGAAAGTTTGTTTTAATTGAATATTTTTATAACTAAAGATGAAATAAATTGAGATAAAATAGAGATAAAATAGAGATACATTGAGATATAATAGAGATAAAATAGAGATAAAATAGAGATACATTGAGATATAAAAATATTTTTTATAAAAAAGTGATTAAGTTACTTTTTAAAACAACGCATCTTATACAAAGAATACCACTGAATCAAAATAGATAAAATAATAATAATTACTGCATGTTGTCCCAAAAAATGAAAAGCTGTACCAGGAAAAATAGCTGCCACAATACTACTACCAAGTGATATTGCACAAAATCCCCCACCTACCGTACAAACCTGCAAAGCAGACAAGCCAAGAAGGGCGGCTACAATACCCAGGACGCTTTTACCAGCATCTTTGGCGTTCTTGTATCTCTCTTTCATATTCAAGACCAAGCAAGTCATCACAGCTGAAAAACTAAGAGAAAATAAGACCACCAAAAGCAAGTACAAACCTCGAAACAATTTGTGTGGAACCAAATAAAAACTAAGTACAAAAAAGAAAGCAAAAACAATTTTGCAATAATGACTTTTTAACATTTTTTTGAAAGGATGAGACATTTTAACTATTTTAAAAATTATGTCTATATTCTAATCGCTTTTCTATTTTAGAACAAATGTGGACAAAAGTAAATAAAAAAATAAATTTGCCAAAATACATACCAAAAATGTATAATACACATATCCTTAATTAAATTTATGTCTAATCTTAAAGAACTTTTAGGTGACGTTTCTCCTTTTTTAGAAAGACTTTTTTTACTTTTGAAAAAAGATCATATTGATGTATCAAATTATGAACTAGATCACGTATGTTATAGAGTGGAGACAATGAAACGCTACAAAGAACTAAAGAAAAAACTGAAAAGATACGGAGACTTACTTTCTGAAACTGAAATAGGTGGGCGCCCAATATCTACTTTTAAATTGTATAAGCCCTTACAATTTGCTAATCGAAATATTTACTGTATTGAACTGCCAGCACCAAAAGATAATAGTTTTTACAAAGAGGGTTATGAGCACGCCGAATTTGTGATTGATTTATCTTTTCAAGATTTTATGAATTTGTATCGCAGAGTTAATTTTGAAACAAAAGCCCTCTCCAAACCAATCAACCCAGACATCAGTATCAAGTACGACGGACTCTCTGTAAAATTTCACCAACATAGTCTTGAATATGTTATAAATTATTTGGAATAAGTTGGACAATTTGTACTTTTTAGGTATAATATATACAGTACTTTTGTACTATTTTAATTTTTAAAAAAACTTATGAAAATAATTCATAATATTTTGAAAGTTTTACTTTCACTTCTTCTCCTCATGCCAGTACTTGGCACACTAGGTGTCATGCCCGAGCCAACCCGAGATTTGTACAATACTGACGAGGCTTTTGCTTTTATCCAGTCACTCTATGCCTCTTCCTATATTCTTTATACCATGGCTATAGTACATGTCTTCGCCATTATTGCTCTTTGGACCAAGCGTGAGGCTTTGGCAGCACTACTTATTGCACCGATTACTGTCAATATTATCGGTTTTCATATTTTCTTAGACGGACTTTTCAACACTGGTTCTCTTATGGCCGTTGTATTATGCGCACTCAATATTTATTTCCTATGGAAAAATAAAGAAACTTATAAAGTACTTTTAGAGAAGAAAAATAGTTGAGATCCTTTAAATCCAAAATTATGCCACAAAAACAAATACCGACAAAAGCCTTACACAGAGTACCAAAAGATCTAAAAAGTATTTTGGACTCAAATCCATCTGTGCTAGAAAAATGGGACAGCCTCACACCTCTCGCTCGTAACGAGTGGATCTGTTGGGTGACAATAGTAAAGCAGAAAAAAACCAGAGAGGAACACATAGCTAGACTAAAGGAAGATTTATTAAAAGGAAAACGTCGCCCTTGTTGCTGGCCCGGTTGTCCACATAGAAACAAAAATGCGGCTAAGTATTTTAAATAAATTTAAAAAAACAACTTCTTTAAAAGTTGTTTTTTGTTACTTGCAAATAACTAAATCACTGTTTATAATAAGTGATATAATAAAAAAATATGCGCGTCTGGGATATCCACGTCAAACATCTTTGTCGAAAACACTTACTAGGTGAACACCGCGAGCTTCACGGTCTTTGGAATATACTGACAAAACACGGTGGCAAGGGTGGATATTCACATCATCCTGAAACCAAAAGATGGATAGGAAAATCAAAAGCACTCTATAATAGACACGAAGAGCTTGTAGCTGAAATGACAAAAAGAGACTACCAACATCATTCTCCACTAGATAAAAAACTAGCTACAGGAAGTGCCGACCAAAAAGATTTTATCAATACTATCAAAGAACAAAAAGTTATACTAAAAGAAAAACCTTGTGAGTGTTTTGTAGAAAAACATAAGAAATAATCTAAACATCCAAAGGACTTGTTATCAAACTCAGATTTTTATTTGCTACATGAGTATAGATTTGGGTAGTTTCCAGCTTAGCATGACCAAGTAACTCTTGAATATAGCGAATGTCTGTACCATTTTCTAGTAAATGTGTAGCAAAACTATGACGAAGTGTGTGTGGAGAAACTTTTTTCATTATTCCCACTTTTTTAGCTGATTCACTTACTATTTTTTGCAAACTTCTTTTATCCATATTACCACCACGATTGCTAGTAAAAAGATAATCTGAAGATAATTTCAATTTTTTCTGTGCTTCCAAAATCTCTACTAGTTTTTTGGGGATTATAGCCATTCTATCTTTTTTACCTTTACCTTGTACCACCTTCAGCATTCCCCTATCCAAATCTACATCGTACATTTTGATATTTTGCAATTCTTCAAGACGCAGTCCTGTACCATAAAAAAGACTAATGATAAAATGATGTTTTTTATTAGTCGTCACTTCCAGCATTCTATTTATTTCTTCTTTTGAGAGTACTACTGGTAATTTTTTTGTTTTTTTAGCCCTAGGAATATTCACAAAAAACTTTCGGTGCAAAATTTTCCCAAAATATAAGTCCAAAGAGCTATAAGCCACATTGAGTGTAGAAGCAGATTTGCCACTATCTGCCAAATACTCTAGATAATCTCTGACAATTTTGGCAGTTACTTCACTAGCCCCAACACTTGCAAAACGTAAGCATTCTTGTGTATAATACAAATAGCTTTTTATAGTCTTATTGCTAAATCCTCGAAGTTTCATTTCTTGTTTAAATAAAAGTACAGGATCTCGGCTTGGACGATAATTATGTGTATTCATAACTTAT
>PFPL01000071.1 GCA_002793035.1 Candidatus Magasanikbacteria bacterium CG_4_10_14_0_2_um_filter_33_14 | reverse complement strand
GTGGAATATTCTTGACTGCAGCCTCCCGTAGGAGTCTGGGCCGTTCTCAGTCCCAGTGAGCCGGGTCACGCTCTCACGCCCGGTACTGATCGTAACCTTGGTGAGCCATTACCTCACCAACTAGCTAATCAGACATAGGCCCCTCTCTGAGCCAAAAAGTTTACATAAAAAAACTTAAGTTTTCTTATGACTATCGGGTATTAATCCACCTTTCGATGGGCTATCCCCGACTCAGAGGTAGGTTACCAATGTGTTACTCTCCCGTTTGCCGGTCCGTATCTCACCCGAAGGTAAGCCGGTCCCTCGACTTGCATGCCTTAGACACACCGCCAGCGTTCATCCTGAGCCAGGATCAAACTCTCAAATAAAGAAGAACAAATAAATTGCTCATTCTTGTGCGTTGCTTCACAGCAACTATAAGAGTTGATTCCTCTAAATAAATTAGAGGTTTATTGTTTTTTTCTGACTCTAAAAATAGACTTGGCTATATCCCCGTAGGGATATAATCTTGTTTCTTGTCACATTTGTATTGTGAATCATATCTCTTACTATCGAGTAAAGATATGAATACATTTCTTACACAATTCTAGGAAGTAGAATTATGTAGAACCTTACTATGTTGCGTAAATTGTAATGAACGCCTCTTATAAAAAAAAGAGAAACCTGTTTGCATTTTGATATAAATATCCAAATGCAATTTAGTTACTCTTTCTCGTCCTAGTATCTTGAGTTAATCTCTAGACTGGGGATGAGTTAAATTGTCGTGTTCAATTGCCTGCAAATAATACATAATTTCAGAGAGTATGTCAAGGGCATAGAAATACACAGTTTGGGGATAAGTCTGGAAAAATTGATTTTAAAGTTAAATTAGACAAAAAAGTTGTTTATTAAAAGCTAATTTTACTAGACAAGCATGATTTAATTTCAAATTTTAAATTTTAAATTTCTAAACAATTTTTAATGTTTTAATTTAAAAATTTATTTGGAATTTTTTTTACGCCATTCTGCTATTTTCTTATGATCACCTTTTAACAAAACATCTGGCACTTTCCAACCTTTGAAATCTGCCGGTTTAGTATATTGAGGATACTCCCCTTCTGAAGTAGAAAAAGTTTCATCTTTAGTTGATTCTAAATTACCCAAAACACCCGGTACAAGACGTGATACAGCTTCAATAATAGTAAGAGCACCAAGCTCTCCACCTGCCAAAACATATGGTCCAATAGAAACTTCTTCATCAATCATATTGTCAGTCACCCGTTGATCAATTCCTTCGTAACGTCCACAGATAAAAGTAATCTCATCTAGCTTAGAAAATTTCTCAGCCATGCGTTGATCAAATTGTATACCACGTGGTGAAAGCAATATTGTTTTCTTCTTCCTACCCAAACTACCATTGAAAACTTTTTTTATTTTGGTAAGTCCATCTACTTTGGCAAAAGGAATAGCATCAATGTTTTTCAAAGCCAAAAAAATCGGTTCCGCACTAAGTATCATTCCTGGTCCCCCACCATAAGGTGTATCATCCACTTTATTATGTTTATCCAAAGTATACTCACGAAGATTTATAGACTTAATATTTATAGCTCCAGCTTTTTGTCCACGACCAAGAATAGATTCTTTGGAATAATCTTCGATAATATTTGGGAAAATTGTTATTACATTAAATTTCATAAAAAAGGCTTGAAATGCTGGAAAGGCCTGAAAGGCTTTTTACTTAATAGAACTATTTTAAACTAATTTGAGAGAAAAATCAACTAAAAAAAGGCAATCATGATTACATGATTGCCTTTTCAGCTTTTCAAGCTTTTTAAGCCTCTCTGGCCTTTCTAGCCTTTAACAATTACTTTTTCTTTCCAGCAATAATTTCTTGTTCTACATTCTTTGGACATTCTCCATATTTCAAGAATTCCATAGTAGAAGCAGCACGACCTTGAGTCATAGAACGAAGTGAAGTAACGTAACCAAACATACTTGAAAGAGGTACAATAGCACGAACCACTTTGGCAGAACCACGGTCTGTCATTTCTTCGATTTGACCACGTTTTGATGACAAGTCACCAATCACATCTCCCATGTATTCTTCAGGAGTAGTGACTTCTACTTTCATAAGAGGTTCAAGCACAACTGGATCTGCTTTTTTGACAGCAGCGGCGAAAGCCATACTACCAGCAAGTTTGAAAGCGATTTCAGAAGAGTCGACTTCATGATAACTACCATCATAAACAGTAGCTTTGATGTCTAGAAGTGGATAGCCAGCGATAACACCTTTGTCCATAGTTTCTTTGACACCTTTTTGGATAGGACCAATATATTCTTTTGGAATTGAACCACCTTTGATTTCATCAACGAATTCGAAGCCAGCACCTTTTTCAATAGGTTCAATACGCAACCAACAATGACCGTATTGACCACGACCACCAGATTGTTTAACATATTTACCTTCAGCTTCAGATGATTTTCTAATAGTTTCTTTGTAAGCAACTTGAGGAGCACCTACTTGAGCTTCTACTTTGAACTCACGTTTCATACGATCAACTAGAATATCCAGATGCAATTCTCCCATACCAGAGATAATAGTTTGAAATGTTTCTTCGTCTGTATGAACTTTGAAAGTAGGATCTTCTTCTGCAAGTTTTTGTAGAGCCAAACTCATCTTTTCAGCATCTACTTTTGTAGCAGGCTCAATAGCAACTGAAATAACAGGTTCTGGGAAAGTCATCTTTTCCAAAACGACAGGACGATTTTCGTCACACAAAGTATCCCCTGTAGTAGTTTCTTTTAGACCAATAGCTGCTGCGATTTCTCCAGCAAATACTTCATCCACTTCTTCACGAGTATTAGCATGAAGACGAACGATACGAGCGATACGTTCTTTTTTACCTGAAGTAGTATTCAAAACATAACTACCAGATTTTAAACTACCAGAATATACACGGAAAAAAGATAATTTACCAACAAAAGGATCTGTAGCAATCTTGAAAGCAAGACCCGCAAATGGAGCTGTATCATCAGTCTTGATTTCAATTTTCTTTTCTTCATCATCAGGGTCAGTCGCAAAAAGAGGAGGTACATCAAGAGGTGAAGGTAAGTAAGCAATTACATTGTCTAGTGCAATTTGTACACCAACATTTTGCAAAGCTGTACCACACATCACAGGATAAATTTCATCTTTCAAAACAAGAGTACGAATACCTGCTTTCACTTCGTCAATTGACAAAGCTTCACCACCCAAATATTTGTTCATCAAATTTTCATCAGCTTCAGCAACAGCTTCCATCAAATTACCACGATACTCAGCTACTTGATCCTTCATATCAGCAGGAACTTCAATTTCCACAATATTCATACCATGATCACCTTCGAATTTGTAAGCTTTTTCTGTAATGATATCTATAACACCTGAAAAATCAGATTCACTACCAATAGGAAGTTGGATAGCAAAAGCTTTTGGAGATAGACGACCTTGGATTGATTTCAAACTCATGTAGAAATCAGCACCAGTCTTGTCCATTTTGTTCACAAAACAAATACGAGGAACATTGTATTTGTCAGCTTGACGCCATACTGTTTCAGATTGAGGTTCTACACCTTGTGAACCATCAAATACTGCGATAGCACCATCGAGAACACGCAAAGAACGCTCTACTTCTACAGTAAAGTCAACGTGGCCCGGAGTATCAATAATATTGATACGGTGATTTTGCCAAAAACAAGTTGTAGCAGCAGAAGTGATAGTAATACCACGTTCTTTTTCTTGCTCCATCCAGTCCATAGTGGCTTCACCTTCATGTACTTCACCGATTTTGTGTTTTTTACCAGTGTAGAAAAGAACACGTTCAGTAAAAGTAGTTTTACCAGCATCGATATGCGCCATGATACCAATGTTACGTATCTTATCTAAAGGATAATCTCTACCCATATAAGTTTAGGTTAAATAATTATAATATTGTTTTATATAAACAATCCAGATTCCCGAATAATCCAAATAATCCAGATAACGTATAAAACGTTTTTTTAATATCCGGAAAATTGGGATTATCCGGATATTCGGATTGTTTCTTTTAACGACTGAATCTTGCGAAATGAGCAAAGGCTTTGTTAGCTTCAGCCATTCTATGTACGTCTTCTTTTTTCTTGATTGTACCACCAGTACCTTCAAGAATATCAGCAAATTCAGCAGCCAATTTTTCTTTCATAGAAACACCTTTTCTAGCTCTAGTAGCAGCAAGAATCCAACGGAAAGCCAAAGCATTTTGTCTTCCACCAGAAACTGGCATAGGTACTTGATAGTTGGCACCACCAACACGACGAGAACGTACTTCGACTTGTGGACGAGCAGCTTCAATTACTTGTTCAAAAGTTTTCAAAGCTTCTCCTTTTTGTTTTTTTGCTAAAATTTCCAAAGCGCCATAAACAATAGTTTGTGCTGTAGATTTTTTTCCACCAAACATTACGAAGTTCACAAATTTTGATAAAAGTTCGCTATTGTATACTGGGTCTGGAAGTATTAGACGTTTTTGAGCTCTTTTTCCTCTCATATTATTTAAGTTTATTAGTTTATTTGATTATTGGTTTATTAGTTTCTTTTCCAACAATCCTTAAATTACATCAGTGTAATCAATGTCTTATTTTTTAGCCTTAGGTTTCTTAGTTCCATAAATAGAACGACTTCTGTTACGACCTTCTACACCTTGAGTATCATAGACACCACGAACGATATGATAACGTACACCAGGTAAATCTTTTACACGACCACCACGGATAAGTACGATAGAATGTTCTTGCAAATTGTGTCCTTCAC
>PFPL01000037.1 GCA_002793035.1 Candidatus Magasanikbacteria bacterium CG_4_10_14_0_2_um_filter_33_14 | reverse complement strand
AAAGTGTTACCACTTATGGGTAACTATACAAGTACTTGACAAAAGGCCTAAAATGTGCTATACTACTCCGTTCTAAAAAGCTTATATTTTACTCTTTGTTTAGCTGAATAATCTAGATAAAGAGGAAGGTATTAAGCTTAAAGATAAGCCCAAAACCAATCCGTTTTTCAGAGCAAGAAGTGCTTGTTTCTGGATTTGTTTATTTCGACCAAGCCTGGAGGGCATCATGTCGAAGCTCGTTTTGATCATCGCGTCCATCTTCGTCATTTTCCAGCTCGGAGCCTGTGAGTTTGGCCTTGGGGAGAGTGATCCGTCGTCTTCGACGGATGTTCTCGAGTCCAACGACACCCATACGGCGTCGACGGACACGTTGACCGACGACACGTTCGTCTCTGCCGACACCATGACGGAGACGGACACCATCGTCCTGACCGACACCTACACGATGTCGGCGGACACGATGGTCATCGAGGACACGTTCGTCCCCGCCGATACTTCGGTGGCGACGGACACTCTGGTGGAGGATGACACGTACCAGCCGACCGACACTTACGTCGCGCCGGAGGATACTTACCAGCCTTCGCAGGATACCTACGTTCCCACCGATACCACGGTGGAGGATACCAACGTCGCGCAGGATACCTACGTGGCCGATACTGGCCCGGAGGATACCACCGTGATGGAGGACACCTCCATCACGACCGACACGGTCGAGATGGACACTACGACTCCGGTCGACACCATGGTGGTGCCGGTCGATCACTGCAACTCGAACCCCTGCCTCAATGGCGGGACCTGCGTCAACAGGGTGGACAACTACACCTGCGACTGCCTGGCCGGCTACATCGGCAATGAGTGCGAGGAGGAGGTCGACGAGTGCGATCCGAATCCTTGTCTCAATGGTGGCGTTTGCACCGATGGCGTGAACAGCTACACCTGTGATTGCGGGGAGTACTTCACCGGTACTACTTGCAACCTTCAGGCTGTGGACTGTCTCTCCGACGAGGAGTGCGACGACTGGGGCTACACCACCGTCGATCACTGTACGTCCGAGAAGGTTTGTAGCTCCGAGCTGTGGGGCATCATCTTCACCTTCAACCTGCCCGAGGGCGTCACGTCCGAGGGTAGCATCGTCCATGTCTACAACTCCAACCAGGTGGAGTGGGATAAGGAGCTCATCTTCGGCGAGTCCTACCACTTCACCTACAACGACCTTTGCGCCTGGGGGGTGAAGGTGGCGGTCGAGAATCCCAACCAAACCTGGTGGGGGTGCGAGCCTGGGACTTCGTCCAAGGCCGATCTCATCATCCAGATGGGTGAGGAAGTCTTCCCCGCGGAGGACTACTTCTTCCAGACGGAGCAGGGCGCTTGTGCTGGTGGAGGAGAGGGAAACCTTCTCTTCACCAGGGAGATGCTTGGTTGTCCGACACAGAACAACCCAGCGTCGGTCTACTAGTAGTAGACCATAGGGTGCTCACCTAGCATCCCAGCCAAAAAGCCTCATGAAACTAAGAGGTAAACAAGGTACCGCTGGTCCGTCGGTATATACGGGAAAGGAAAACATTGGGGACGGCGGAGTATTTTATACTTCGTCTGTCCCCACACTACATTTTTTTATCAATGTTTTTGATAGCAAGATTGGTGTCGTTATGTCAGAAGACAATCTAGAAAATAGCTTGTTTTTTTTGTATTCTAGCATTGCTAAATTGTCAAATTGTTACATTGTTTTGTTTTTTAAACCAACAATTTAGCAATTTGACAATTTATCTATTTAAAAAATAAACAACTTTCTTTTTACTTAAGTTTTTGCTATAATATAGACATCTTATTTATCTTTAGTTATGCTTCATTCACCAAATTTTTTGAGACCTTGGCAATATATTTACAAGAGAGAACCTGTCGCAGTTACTAGTGTTTTGCTTATTTTGTTGCTTTTGACTATCAGTGTAATCTTGTATGTTGTTACCCCGATATTGGGTTATATAGTCGTTGGTGTATCTTTGTTTTTATTAGGTATTGTAAAGATAGAATATCTTTTTTATGCTTTGATTTCTGTTTCTTTTTTTCATGGTTGGGAAATAGATTTTGGTGATTATAATTTTACAAGAGGAATACCTTATATAAATACGGTCAATGCTCCTTTGTCTGATTTTCTGGCAATTTTTCTTTTGTTTTCTTTATTTTTTTCTTGGATTTTTGGATTTAAAAAATTAGAATTTAAAAAATTGAAAAAAATTTGGCCAGTATTTCTGGCTTATGCTGTCTTTTTGTTAATTGCTTTTATTTCTACACGAGGAGCTTATGATGGAAGCATAGTAGAAAGTACTACTTATTGGTTACGTCCTTTGATTTTTGTATCAATAGTATATTTGATTTTGCCAATACTTCTGATCAAGGACAAAAAGACTTTTATGAATGTTTTGTATTTATGGTTTGGTGTAGGATTATTGGTATCTTTTTATGGATTTATGTCTTTGATAGTAGATCCAAGTGTGGGATGGACTAGAGTACATCCTTTTGCCTTATGGAAGGGATTTACTCCTCTTGGTATAAATCACAATGTAATTGCCGAACCTTTGGTGATGATAATACCTATTGGCATTTATCTGTGGTATCAACAAAAGAAAAATTGGATAGCTTTTGCGACATTATTTATGCTAGTTATTGCTTTGGGGACTCTTTCAAGAGCTGCTTGGTTAGCTTTGTTGGTTTCTTTTGTAGCATTTGTGTATATCTATAGAAAGCAGATGCAGAGATTTGTACCAAAGAATATTTTGAGTGTAAGTCTTATTGTGGCAACAATTCTTTTACCAATAGTTTTGTATATGTCGATTTTTTTGACATCTGGCACTGTGAAGAGTTCTAATTATTCTAGGTGGGAATTGACGGATATGGCTGTATTTTATACTCTCAAAAAACCTTTGATTGGTTATGGTCCTGGGAGCTTCGTCAATATCGTGAAGGACAACTATCTTTTTCGTAGTGAGTTTGGAGATCCTCTTGATTCACATGGTATAATACAGAAGCTTTTGGTAGAAGAAGGTGTGCTTGGTTTAGTAGCTTTTTCGGTATTTATATTCTTTATCTTATGGTATACTTGGAGGGCCATGAAGAATGTAAAAACACAAGATAACAAATATTTGTTGGCGACATTGTTTGTAATGATGCTTGGTTCTCTTACTTTTCAATTGTTTAATACTTCTTATTTTTTGGCAGTTTTGTGGTTGCCTTTGGGTATTAGTCTCACTACTACAATTTTTTATTTGAATTATGTTGAAAGAAAAAAACAGTAAATTGCATGTAGTACATATACTTCCGACACTAGATATTGGTGGAGCTGAGAAGTTTGTCTTAGAATTGACAAAATATATTTCAGAGGAAAATATTAAACAGAGTATTTTGATTTTAAAAGACAAAAAAGCTTTTGCAAGTGAAGTACCTGAACATGTGAATCTAGACGTATTAGATTTGAGTAAGGTGTCTTATTTCAAACGTATTTTTGTTTTAAAAAAATATTTGAAAGAGATTAGTACAGATATTGTGCATACTCATTTATTTGGAGCTGATTTGTGGGGGAGATTGGCAGCGTGGTTACTCAAAATACCTGTAGTGACGACAGAGCACAATATAAATGTTGCAGAGTCAAGTTTGAGAGCATATATCAAACGTCTTATGCATAATTTTTCTCAAGTTTATACAGCACCTTCACAAGCTGTTGCTGAGTATATGTTTCAAGTATACAGAGTACGTTTGGAAAAAATAAAAGTTATTCGACATGGGATAGATATAAAAAGATTTTCAAATATTAAGTCTAATAAATTCCATAATACTATTAAGTTGGCTATCATTGGACGTCTAACTGAACAAAAAGGTCACAAAGTTGCCATAGAAGCTCTTACTTATTTGTCAGATACAAACGTAGAATTAGATATTACTGGTAGTGGTGAATTGA
Source organism: Candidatus Magasanikbacteria bacterium CG_4_10_14_0_2_um_filter_33_14 (assembly GCA_002793035.1). Taxonomy (GTDB): domain Bacteria; phylum Patescibacteriota; class Patescibacteriia; order Magasanikbacterales; family UBA922; genus UBA1557. Next base: position 17,494 of record PFPL01000037.1, on the reverse strand, counting down.
AGAATGATTTACAAGATTATGCCAAAAAAATTGGTGTAGCAGATAAGATAAATTGGCAAGAAGCTGTCACAAAAGTAGAGCAGGCTTATGATAATGCTGATATTGTACTTATGCCATCTCTCTGGGAAGGACTAGGTTTGGTTGCTTTGGAGGCTATGGCTTCTGAACGATTAGTAATAGCTTCGTCCGTAGATGGTTTGAAAGAAATTATAAAGGATGGTGAAACAGGTTTGCTATTTCAATCTCAAGATGCTCTTGAACTTTCTAATGTCATAAAAAAATCTATTGACGATAAAGAAAAATCATACATTATTTCCAAAAATGCTAGAGAATGGACACAAAAAAATGTTCGTGTAGAAGATATGGCCAAAAAATATCAAGAAATTTATTTAAACTTAGTTGACAGATAATATTATAAAAAACAGTTTATGCAATTACCTGTTTTGAAAAATGAAAATGTAGAAGAGATGACTTTAGGCAAAAAACATTCAGAGTTTTTTTTGAAGTTTTTTGGTGGTTGTATGATGATGGCTAATAAAGTTAGGCATAGTTTACAAGGTTACAAAAAACCACGTTTGATTGATACCAAAGATTATGAAAGTATTGTGACTTATGATAAGTCTGTCGTTGATAGTTATGAACATTGGTTGAAATTTTATTTGCCAGATGTCTCTTTTGAAAATAAAAATATTTTAGAATTAGGACCTGGTGCTGATTTGGGGGTAGCTTCTATATTGTTGGCCAAAGGTGTCGCTAGATATTCGGCACTGGATGCTCATAATTTGCTGTCTACCGTGGATAAAAGCTTTTATGATTATTTGTTGTCAGAGTTAAAAAAGGAATATAAGCTTAGTGAAGAAAAGTGGAGTAAAATAGCTGATTCAATAAATAGTAACTTGTTAGGAGATAGTGATGCTCAGATTAATTATGTGGCTGATCCGAAATTCGATGTATCTTCCCTCAAATTGTCCAAAAGTTTGGATATAATTTTGAGTCATGCTGCTTTTGAACATTTTTCAGATGTTGATAAACTTTTTATTAGTTTAGATGTTGTAGTAAAGAAAGGGACTGTCTTGATTGCACAAGTAGATTTGCAAACTCATTCTAGAATTATAAAAGATATGGATCCTAACAATATTTATAGATTTTCAAAATCTTTTTATAAGTTATGTTCATTTTCTGGTTCACCAAATCGTTTACGTCCAGAGGATTATGCGTCTATATTAGAGAAGAATGGTTGGAAAAATATTCGTGTGGTTCCTATAAAAATGTTATCTAAAAATGGTGAAATAAAATGGTTAAACACCAATTATAAAAATAATGATAATATGGATATTTTAGTTTGTATGTTGTTGGCACAAAAGAAATAAATATCGGTATTTTTATCATTTTTAATTATTATTAGCTTATGCAGAACATGAAAATTCAAAATCCAATAGACTGTGTTCTTGGTATTACTTACAAATGTAATTCACGTTGTGTGATGTGTGATATCTGGAAGATAAAAGATTTCCCTGAGTTGCCAGTCGAAGAATACAAAAAGTTACCAAGTTCACTACGAGATGTCAATATTTCTGGTGGTGAGCCATTTTTGCGTGGTGACATCCCTGAAATTATTGCTACTGTAAAAAAAGCGGCTCCAAAAGCACGTATGGTAATTTCGACCAATGGTTTCATGCCTCAATTGATTGAGAAGCAAATGAAAGAAATTTTGAAAATAAAACCAGATATTGGGATTGCTATTTCTGTAGATGGCTATGGTGATATGCATGAAGAAATACGAAAAATTCCAAATGCTTGGGAAAAAGATATGGAAACTTTGGATAGATTGCAAAAACTAGGTATGAAAAATTTGCGTTTAGCTTTCACTATTTTGCCACAAAATGTACAAGATTTTAGCAAAGTATATGATGAAACCAGAAAAAGAGGAATACAGTTTACCCATGCTTTTGCGCAAAGTTCTGAGCATTATTTTGGTGGTAGTAATAATGATAATAATAAGCCTGATTTGGAAGTTTTGAAGAAACAATATATTCATCTTATTAATGGTGAATTGAAATCTTGGCATCCAAAAAGATGGGTAAGAGCTTTTTTTGCTCATGGTTTGTATAAATTTAGTATTGAAAAAGTGCAAGTTTTGAACAACGATCCTGGTAATAAATTTTTTTATCTAGATCCTCGAGGTGTAGTGTATCCTTCTGTTGTACACAATTATCCAATGGGTAATATCCAGAATTATGATACTTTGGATGATTTGTGGCATAGCGATACGGCAAATGATGCTCGTGAAAAAGTCGTCAATTTGGGCAGACCTGCTTGGATGATTTGTACTGCTCGTACAGCTATCAAGAAAAATCCTCAAAAAGTTGTTAAGTGGATAGTTCAAAATAAAATAGGGGGAATGAGAGACTTATAAGTTATTTTTTATGAAAATATTGTTGGTAAATAAATATTGGTATATTCGTGGTGGTTCCGAACGAGTAGTTTTTGCTACCAAAGAGATTTTGGAAAAAAATGGTCATGAAGTAGTAGTATTTGGCATGAAAAACGATAAAAATATTGTAGAAAATGATTATTTTATAGATGATATTGATTATAAAAAAATTTCTGCTTGGAAGAAATTTATTTTAGGTTTCAAAATTATTTACAATAAAGATGCTAAAAAGAAGTTTGCTTCTCTCGTAGAAGATTTCAAACCTGAGGTTATACATTTTCATAATATTTATCATCAATTATCATTTTCACTTTTTGATGTTGTAAAAAATAAAAAGATACCTTCTGTTTTGACTTTACATGATTATAAAATGATTAGTCCAAATTATAATTTGTTTCATCATGGTAAATTGGATGAGAGTAGTTGTGGTAGAAATTATTATAAATGTTTGCTAAAAAACTGCATGGAAAATTTTGTAGAAAGTTTTCTTGTTACTTGTGAGGCTTATTTTAGAAAGTGGAAAAAATGGAATGATGTTGTTTCTGTTTATATCAGTCCTAGTATTTTTTTGAAAAATAAATTTTTGTCTGTTGGTTTTCAAAACTTAATTGAAGTGATTCCTAATCCTCTTGTAGATCTAAAATCTGAGGTAGATTTGTCTGTTGGTCAATATGTTTTATATATGGGTAGACTTTCAGAAGAAAAGGGAGTAACTTTATTTTTGGATTTTGCAAAGAAATTACCACACATAAATTTTAAAATGGTAGGGGAAGGACCTTTGGGAAAATTTTTGGAAAAAAGTATTAAACAAGAGAATATAAAAAATATTGAGTTATTAGGTCATCAAACAGGAGATGTATTAGATAATATAATAAAAAAATCTAAGTTTTTAGTAATGCCTTCACAGTGGTTTGAAAATTATGCTTTGAGTGTTTTGGAAGCTCATGTTTTGGGTAAAGTAGTTTTGGCTAGTGATTTGGGTGGATTATCAGAAATGATGCCAAAAGAAATGTTGGTTAATCATGGTGATATTAATCTTTGGGTAGAAAAAATAACTGAATGGTTCAATAAAAATGAAAAAGAATTGATAAAAATAGAAAAAGGATTATGTGATAAGGTAAGGGAAGAAAATAATATAGATAGCTACTATCAGCATCTTACAGAAGTTTACAAAAAAATATTGTTATAATTTTTACTTGTAAGAATGTTGTTTTTTTGACAGAACTATAATATGAAAAAAATAAATAAAATAATAATTTTAAATAAACATATCTATCAGAGTATGCTTATTTTTGTTTTGGTCTTTTCTTTTGTTTTTTTTCAATCTGGCAGTGTTGTTGCAAAAACAAATTCACCTAAGTTGGCTAATTATTATTTGCGTTGGGATTTGAATGATCAACAAGTAAATGAATTGGCTAAATGGGATTTGGTGGTCTTGGATATGGAAGTACAGGTAAATCATGCTGATATGGTCAGAAAATTAAAAAGTTTGAACCCTGATATTATTTTATTAGTTTACATTACCCCACAAGAAATTGCTCAAAATGCTAAAAATTCACCTAGTGTCATGCGTAAAAAATTAGCCAATGGTATTTATGAAGATTGGTACTTGAAGGATACTAGAGGTAATAAATTGTTTTGGTGGCCAGGTACTTATCTACTAAATGTAACTAACGAGGCTCCTGTACATGAAGGAGAAAGATTAAATGATTATGTCGCTAGATTTGTGGTAGACAATCTTTTGTCTACAGGACTTTGGGATGGAGTTTTTTATGATAATAGTTGGAACAATGTGACTTGGATACCTGGTAAAGAAAATGTGGATATAAATAATGATGGTACTGTTAGCAAAGACTCGAATCAAAAATGGGTAGAAGGTATGTCTAGCTTATATACAAAGACAAGAAATTTATATGGCAAATCATTGATATTATTGGGTAATGGTCATAATTCTTCGTATTTACAAAATTTGAATGGTAAATTATTAGAAAATTTTTCTTTATCTGATTGGACTTATCTCATGAATACATTAAAGGATCTTTCTAGAAATAATGTTTATAAAACTATTAATTTTATAAATTCTAATACTAATAATACCAATATTCAGGATTACAAAGATATGCGTTTTGGACTTACTAGTTCGCTTTTGGAAGATGCTTATTTTTCTTATGATTATGGTGATCAGGAACATTCACAGACTTGGTGGTATGATGAATACGATGTTAATTTGGGTAAACCACTTGGTAATTCAAGTTCTAAAAATAATTTGGATAGTTATGCACCAGATGTCTGGCAAAGAAGTTTTGAAAATGGGATTTCTGTCGTGAATAGTACAGAGAGTGCACAAAAAGTATCTTTAGGTGGAGAATATGAAAAAATACATGGTACACAAGACAAGAGTGTAAATGATGGATCTATTGTTAGTCAGGTAGATGTACCTTCTCAAGATGGTCTTGTTTTGTTAAAAACTTTTGAAACATTACAAAATGTGCTTTTTACCAACGGTGCTTTTTTGCGTTTTTTTCGTCCTGATAGTATGAGAATTCGAAACGGTTTTTTTACCTTTGATGAAAAATATCGTGGTGGTGATCAGGTTGCCTATGTGGATCTAAATGGTAATGGTGAAAAAGAATTATTTGTCGCAAGTATAAACAAGATAGAAGCTTGGCGTGAAGATGGACAAAAATATTTCAAAGAATATCCTTTTACAGCCGCTTATACTGGTAAGATGAATATAGTTTTGGGAGATTTGAAAGGTTATGGTATCCCAGAAATTTTTGTGGCTCCAAGTAAAGGTAGTTCACAACCGATAAAAGTTTATAGTATTTATGGTGAGAAAAAAGGTCAAGATTTTTATCCTTTTGGTACAGATTATACTGGTGGTTATACTCTGGCGGTAGGTGATGTCAATGGTGATGGTTTCAATGAATTGGTAGTGGGTAGGGGAGTAGACAGAACAAAAGTATATGTTTATGATAAAGATTTTAATCTCAAATCAGAATTTGCTCCTTTTGAAAGTAATTTCAAATATGGAGTAAATGTAGCAACAGGTGATCTGGATGGAGATAGAAAAGATGAAATAATAGTGGGAAGAGGAGAAGGTGGTACACCAGAGGTAAGAGTATTTGATAATAATGGTAAATTGCTTTATAAAGCTTTTACGGCTTATAGTAGCTTTGGTAATCCTGGTATTGATGTGAGATCTCTGGATGTCGATTTTGATGGTAAAGATGATATCGTTACTATGAGTGAAGGAGCGTTCTGATAGTTCAGAGTTTTTAGTTCATAGCCAATAGTTTTTAATACATAAAAAACGTCCTCATTTAAAAAGGACGTTTTTATTTTTTTATTGTGTTAGGCTACTATTTTTTTGAGTTTATTTTTTCTTGATAGTAGTACTCTTTTATAGAGTTGTTCAATCCTTGGTACTATGACATCCCAAGTATATTGTTTGTCGATGATAGCTATATTATCTTTAGCCATTTTTTCGTGTTCCTTGGTATCTCTTGCTAAGAAATTTTTTATACATTTTTCCATTTCATTGATATTGTTTTCAATGAAAAGAGCTTGTGGATCTCTAATAATTTCTAAGTGTTCAGGAATGGTAGAAACAAGTACAGGAATTTGATAACTCATAGCTTGTAGTACTGTAATTGGTAGTCCTTCATTTAGTGAAGGATGTACTAGAGCTAGAGAATTAGCATAAAGTTCATCCAGTATGTCACCAGATTGGAAGTCTGTAAAAATAATATCATTATTATTTTTTGCTTGTTCATGAAGCTGTTTGATGTAGTCATCTGTATAAGCTGAACCACCTACTATAGCTAATTTCAAATTTTGAATTTTGTTATTTTTTGGATTATTCTTTTTCAAATTTTGAAAAGCTTCAATAAGTAAGTGAGCACCTTTGTGTGGTACTAGACGAGACACAAATACAAAATATTTATTTTTTTCAAGGTTGAATTGTTTTAGATTATCTTGTCCAATTTTCTTTTCTATTTTGTTTACACCATTTGGAATATAAGTAGGTGCGATGTTGTATTCATTTTGACAGTATTGTTTGATACTTTCAGAGACGGCAATAGTCTCATGTGCAAAAGTACACGCAGCTTTTTCACCAAGCCTTAACATGAATTTGGCAAAGAAGTTCCATTTTTGGTGGTATCTATCAATAGAATGGAAAGTATTTACTACCTTAGTTTTAGGAGCAAAAATACGTGGAATCCAAGATAGAAGAGAAGGGCCTACACCATGATAGTGAATAATATCATAACCTTGGAAAAGGGCATGAATAGTAGAGGTGAAGGTATGGCTAATAGCGTCCAAATGTTTTGTATGGATGGTAGGGGTATGGACAATATTTACTCCTTGGTAGCTATTTTCCTTGATTTTTGTATACCATTTGCGACTATAGACGTAAATATCATGATTTTTGGCTAAACGTAGCGCAAGATCATGTACGTGTTTTTCTACGCCTCCGTAGATGGCAGGTATACCTTTTTGTCCGATCATTGCTATTTTCATATGATCTTGGCTTATATTTATAAATAATTATTGTCTCAATTTAGCCAATGTTTTGGCTTTTATTAAAACAGAGTAGTATAGCATATTTTGGCGATTTTGTCAATAGTGTTGCAATATGGTAAAATTAAGCTTAACAAAGTAATTGTTAAGATTTTTTTATTATAAAAACTTTAAACTATAGCTTATGAAACAAATAAAGAGTTATTTTGAAGAAGCTCTAAAAGTGGGAGCTTCAGATTTACACCTTGTTGGCGGAGATAAGCCGACTTTGAGAGTTGATGGTAATTTAAGAGACTTGGAAGATGAACCTATCTTTGCTGAAGATTTAGAAAAAGCCATCGATACCTTGCTTGATGCAAATAAAAAGAAAATTTTTGAAGAAACACTTGAGCTTGATTTTGGTTTTGAATTGAAAGGAAGTCGTTTTCGTGTCAACTTGCATCGTCAAAATGGTACTGTAGGTTTGGCTGCTCGTGTCATACCTGAAAAAATACCAACACCTCAAGATTTACGTTTTGAACCACAGCTTTTAGAAGCTATCAATTTATTAGATGGACTAGTATTGATAGTAGGTCCGACTGGTCATGGTAAATCTACGACATTGGCAACAATGATAAATGAGATAAATAAAAGTCGTAAATCTCATATCATAACTATTGAAGATCCTATTGAATTTATTTTTAAAGAAGACAAAAGTCTTATAGAACAACGTGAAGTAGGTACTGATACCAAATCTTTTGCAGAAGCTCTGAAGCATGTTTTGCGTCAGGATCCAAATGTTATTTTGGTAGGTGAAATGCGTGATTTCGAAACTATTTCAATTGCTCTTACGGCTGCTGAGACTGGTCATTTGGTATTTTCTACTTTGCATGCAGCCTCTGCTGCTGAAGCAATTGAACGTATTATAGATGTGTTTGATGGACCTCAACAAAGACAAGTCATGATTCAGTTAGCTTCTGTTTTACGTATAATAGTTACTCAACATCTTTTGCCAACAGTAGAAGGTAGTCGTGTGGCTGCTAGAGAAATCATGGTCAATAGTCCTGCTGTATCTAATATGATAAAGGAAAGTAATATCGCTCAAATCTATAGTGCTATCCAGACTGGTGCTAAAAATGGTATGCAAAGTATGGAAAATTCTATTAAAGGATTATTAGAAGAGGGTATTATTAGTGAAGAAGTGGCTGAAAAGAGAATGTTGAAACATAAACAAATATAGAATAAAATTTTGAATTTAGAAATTTTTAATTTTTTAATTTCAAATAAAAAAATTGTATATTTAAAATTGAAATTGTGTGCGTGTAAATTATCGTCCAAAACCTAAACAAAGTGTAAAGAGTTACTCTCCAGATTTTCGTATAAAATTGGTGGTTTTGCTTTGTTTTGTTTCTTTTCTTTTTATAGTAGTGCGTCTGTTTACACTTATGATTTGGCAGCATAGTTTTTATACAGCCTTGGCTTCTGGTTCACAAGATATGTATGAAAGTCTTTTTCCAAAAAGGGGAGAGATTTTTTTGGAATCAGAAAATGGAGAAGATCTATTTCCTTTGGCTATTAATCGTGATTTTTATACAGTGTATTCAGACAATAGAGAGTTGAAGGATGAAGACATGTTACAAGATACTTTGGATAAATTGTCTCAGATTTTTGGTTATGATGAAGAACGTAAAGAAAAAGTTTTGGCACAATTACGTAAAGTTGATGATCCTTATGAACCTCTTGAACAAAAAGTAGAGGAAGAAAAGGTAGACGAGATAAAAGCTTTGAATTTACCTAGTATTGCTTTTTCTCGTTTTTCTCAACGTTATTATCCTGAAGGTAGTCTAGCGGCACAAGTAGTTGGATTTTTGGGTAAAGATGCCGATGGAAATGATGTCGGTCAGTATGGGTTAGAGGGATATTGGCAAAAAGAATTGGCAGGTGATGGTGGATTTCTTGAAGGTGCGAAAACTGCTCAAGGAAGTTGGATACCTTTGGCAGGTAGATCTCTAAAACCATCTGAAGATGGTGTAGATTTAGTATTGACAATCGACAGAACTTTGCAATTTGAAGCTTGTAAAATTTTGGAAGAGCAAAGATTGTTGTATCAAGCAGAAACAGCTGCTTTAGTTATTATGGATCCTTTTACAGGAGCTATTAGAGCTATGTGTTCTAGTCCTATTCTTGATTTGAACAAATATAATGAAGTAGAAGGTGTAGACGCATATAATAATCAAACAATTTATACAGCTTATGAACCTGGTTCTGTATTTAAGCCTGTTATTATGTCAGCTGCCCTAAATGAAGGTGTTGTTACTCCTGATACTACTTTTGTAGATACAGGAAGTGTGGAAGCTGATTGTCAAAAACCAATATACAATGCTAATTTAAAATCATATGGTTTGCAAACGATGACAGGAGTACTTGAAAATTCTATTAATACGGGAATGGTTTTTGTTGCTAATAAATTAGGCAAAGATAAATTGAAAGCTTATGTAGGTGCTTATGGTTTTGGTGTTAAGACAGGTATTGAACTTGATACAGAAAGTGATGGTGTAATAGATTCTTTGAGTATTACAAAAAGTAATAAGGTAGATTGTTATACGGCAACAGCTTCTTTTGGACAAGGTATTACAGCTACACCTTTACAATTGACTAATGCTTTTGCTACCATCGCCAATGGTGGTAAGATGATGAGACCTTATATTATAGAAAAGGTAATTCATCCTAATGGTAAAGAAGATATAACAAAACCAAGAGAAATAAAAACGATTTTAGATAAAAGGACATCCAGTCTTTTATCTGGTATGCTGGTGAGAGTAATTGATAGTGGTCAAGCTAATTTGGCACAAGTTCCAGGATATTATGTTGCTGGTAAAACAGGTACGGCTCAAATAGCTGGAGAAGGTGGCTATACTAATGAAACTAATCATACTTTCATTGGTTTTGGTCCTGTAGATGATCCTAAATTTGTGATGCTTGTAAAATTTGGTAAACCAAAGGTTAGTTATTCATCTAGTACAGCTGCTCCAACATTTGGTAAAATTGCTCAATTTATTATGAAATATTATCATATTCCTCCAAGTCGTTAATTATCAATAATAAATAATTGACTTTTTTGTAAAAATATAGTATATTATTTGGGCTTTGAGATTTTCTAAGGCCTCATCGTCTAGTGGCTAGGACATGTGGTTCTCATCCACACAACAGGGGTTCAATTCCCCTTGAGGCTACAGATATCGGGATCATCCCGGCAACAGGGGTTCTGCGCCCAAGGCGCATCCGCCTTGGGCGGAAATTCCTCTACGGGCTATAAGTCAAAAGTTAAAATTAACTTTTGACAATTTACAAATTATCTAAGTCAGGGTAGCTCAGCTGGTGAGAGCGTAGGATTCATAACCCTAAGGTCGGGAGTTCAAATCTCCCCCTTGACACTAAAAAATACTGTTATGCTATTAACAGTGTTTTTTTTGTAATTGTATAATTTATTTTAATATTTGTTAGATATTTTGTAATTCATTTTTTGTATGGGTGTAACATCTAGCGGATGCCATTTGAATCCTTTAAAAAAGGTACCACTCTCATTACAGCCGGATCCACAAGAGCCGTTATTTGGTATAATTTCTAAAGTATAAAAGCAGGATAATATGAAAAATATTATAGTCAGTGTAATCAGAATATATTTAATTATTGAAGAAATTTTTTTTCTTAATAAAATAAATGTTGAAAAGAAAATCAATGATGAAAATACAAAAACAATTCCGAGTAATATTATATAAAAATAAGTTTGTCCTGAACACATCGCTGAGCATGAAGAAGCAAGTAAATTATCTGTTGTTATAGACATATATTTATTTTATATTTACTTCCAAATCATTACTAAAGACAGTACATTCATTATTTACAACCGCACAAACTCGAATGTGAGCTGTGCCACTTGGGAGACCTGACCAGACTTTATCAAAAAATGATGGGCCTCTTTCAAAATACCAAGATGCTGGAAAAGTAGGGTTGGCATCTTTACCATAAAGTAATCTCCAAGTTTCTACTTTGTCTTTCAAATCTTGAGGTGCAGACCAAGTTAGAGAAACTGTGCCAGCTTCATCTGTAGCTTTACCAGATAAAGTTAGTTCACTACTAGTTGTTTCTGCTAGTGTTGGTTTGTTTTTTTCTGGTTGGATTTTTGTTGTTTCTGTAGTTTTTGTATTTTTTTCAGGCATTGCATTGTCTGAATTATTGTTTGTACTTGTGTTGCTACAGCCTGCACCGACTAGAAGTAGGGCAAAGGCAGAAGCCAACAAAATGTGTGCTTTGCGCATATTTTTTTTATTAAGAATTAATTATTTGTTTTAAAAAGTTTTGTTGATTAGTCATGTTTTACATTGAAAAGATCCTGAGTCAAGTTCAGGATGACGCTTATTATATATTTTAGAACAAATTTATTGTTCATGCAAGAAAAGTTAGTCAGGATTGACAAAAACTACTAGAATGGTATTATTTGAGTAGTACATTTTAATTTTTATATATAATAATATAACCCCTAATTTTGGGGATTTTTGTGCTTACGAAGTAAAGGCTCACAAGGCTTACAATGCTTACGAGGCTTACAAAAAAGTTAAGAAATTAGCGCCTTGTGAGCTTTGTAAGCCTCGTAGGCCTCGTAAGCTGTTTAACATATGCAAGACAAAATAATAATCCGCGGTGCTCGCGAACATAATTTGAAAAATATTAGTTTAGAACTTCCTCGTAATAAGATGATAGTTTTTACTGGCTTGTCAGGTTCTGGTAAATCTAGTCTAGCTTTTGATACTATTTTTGCTGAAGGACAGCGCCGGTATGTTGAAAGTTTGTCAGCTTACGCCCGACAATTTCTTGGTGGTATGCAAAAACCTGATGTAGACGAAATTGATGGGCTAAGTCCAGCAATTTCTATTGATCAAAGAGCTCATAGTGCTAACCCAAGATCAACTGTTGCTACTATTACTGAGATTTATGATTATTTGCGTGTACTTTATGCGCGTATTGGTGAACCACATTGTCCTGTTTGTAGTACTAAAATTGAAAAGATGACGGCTGACGAAATCAATGTTCGTATTTTTGCGACTTTGAAAAAAAATAAAAAAGAATCAGAAATCATAATTTTGTCACCAGTAGTGCGTGGTAGAAAAGGGGAATATTACCAGATGCTTTATGATATGTATAATTCTGGTTTTCTTGAAGTGCGTGTGGATGGTAAGATGCATTCTCTAAAAGATAGAATTGTTTTGTCAAAAAATAAAAAACATACGATTGAAATAGTTGTAGATAAAATAACGGTAGATCCAAAAAAATTGCTAGATGTGAAACAACGACTTGGCGAAGCTGTGGAAAGTGCTATAGATTTGTCTGATGGTCTATGTGGAATTATTTATGTCAAAGATGTGGAAGAAGTATATAGTACAGAATATTCTTGTCCGAAAGATGGTTTTAGTTTTCCTGAAATTGAACCACGTCTTTTTTCTTTCAACAGTCCTTATGGTTATTGTAGTAATTGTACTGGTCTTGGTACCAAAGAACTTTTTAGTGAAGATGTTTGTCCTAAGTGCGAAGGTAAAAGACTGAACGAAAATGCGCTTAGTGTTAAAATTGGAGAAAAAAATATTTGGGAAGTAGTATCTCAAACTATTGGTGAAGCTAAAATATTTTTTGAAAGTTTGATCGAGACATTATCTCCAAATAAATTGGCGATTGCTTCGGCAGCACTTAATGAAATTAATAATCGTTTGTCTTTTTTGGATAACGTCGGCCTGCACTATATTACTTTGAATCGTATGGCTGGTACTTTGTCTGGTGGAGAAGCTCAGCGTATTAGACTTGCTTCACAAGTTGGACAGCAATTGGTTGGTGCTTTGTATGTGCTTGATGAGCCTACGATTGGTTTGCATCAAAAAGACAATGATAGATTAGTCTCAACTTTGCGTGAACTTTGTGATAAAGGAAATACTATTATTGTGGTCGAGCATGATGAAGATACAATTCTTATCAGTGATTGGATTGTAGATATTGGACCAAAAGCTGGAGTGCATGGTGGGGAAGTCGTATATTCAGGACCATTGAATGATCTCTTGAAAAAAAATACAAGTAACAAGAAACAAACAAATAACAAATTACAAATAACAAATAGCGACGAGTTTAATTGTAAAATATATGGTAATCCTGAAAATTCATTAACCGGAAAATATTTGCGTGGTGAAGAAAAAATCCCTATTCCAACAGAAAGAAGAAAAGTAGATAAGAATACTCCAAAAATAAAAATAAAAGGTGCAACAGAAAATAATTTGAAAAATATCAATGTAGAAATTCCTTTGCGCCGTTTGGTTTGTTTGACTGGTGTCTCTGGTTCTGGAAAATCAACGCTCATGCACAAAATTCTTTATCGTGGTATTGCCAATAGATTGAATCACACAAAAAAGAGAATTGGTAATCACAAAGAAATACTCAATACAGAATATATTGATAAAATAATTAAGATTGATCAAAAGCCAATTGGCAGAACTCCAAGAAGTAATCCTGCTACTTATACTGCCACTTGGGGACCTGTTAGAGAAATTTTTGCGAGTACTCCAGAAGCGCGTATTCGTGGTTACAAGGTTGGAAGATTTAGTTTCAACCGCCCTGGTGGTCGTTGTGAAAATTGTGAAGGAAAAGGAAAACTAACTATTGAAATGCATTTTTTGCCAAGTGTAGAAATTGATTGTGAAGTTTGTAAAGGTAAAAGATTCAATCAAGAAACTCTGGAAGTACATTATAAAAACAAAAATATTGCTGAGGTGCTCAATATGACTATTGAAGAAGCTGAAGAATTTTTTGTCGACATTCCTCAGATTTATGATAAACTTAAAATGTTGAACAATGTTGGTCTAGATTATTTGAGACTTGGACAATCTGCTACTACACTTTCTGGTGGAGAAGCTCAAAGAATAAAACTATCAAAAGAACTTGCCAAGCGTAATACCACCAAAACTCTTTATCTACTCGATGAACCAACAACTGGTCTGCATTATGAAGATGTGAAAAAACTGATTGGTGTATTACAAAATCTAGTTTCTAAAGGAAATACTGTCATGGTCATCGAACACAATCTTGATGTGATTAAATGTGCTGACTGGATAATTGATCTTGGCCCTGAAGGCGGGGACAAAGGTGGAGAAGTGGTGGCTGTCGGAACTCCAGAAGAAGTGGCTAGAAAGTCGACGATGAGTTCGACGGGGAAGTATTTGAAGAGGTTTTTGGAATAAAAATATGAAAACATTAAAATAAATTTTAATTTTTAAACATAAAATATATGAAATCAAGAGGATCTGGTGATTTTAAATTTCCAAAAGATTTAAGAGAAGATAAACCACCTGAGAGTGTAGACTCTGACATTGAAAAATTGACAAGTAAATTGGGTAAACTTGATGACGAACATCCTAGAACTAGACCTTGGAGTCAAGAAAGAGAAGATAATGAAAATGAAACTACAGATGTTATGGCTAGTTTGGATACAATGACAGGAGGAACTTTTTTAGATGTTGGACATGATGTCGCTTTTGATACCAATTTTTTTGATGAATTGATAGAACAAGTTGATCAAGAATCGTTTAAATATGTTTTGGACAAAATTATGAAAAGTCGTCTGAATGAAAAAGAACGTGAATGTCTTGTTACAAGACATTTAAGTAAAAATAAAAAAACTCTAAAAGAAATTGCTGAAGAAGAAGGAGAAGTTACTAGTCAAGCAATATTTAAGAGGGAAGAAAAAGCTGAGAAAAAAATAAAAGATTTTTTTTATGCTGTTGCTAAGGCAATGTCACCAGCTGAAGATTATGATTATCCAAAACACATTTCCCTACAACAAATGGTTGACTTCGTGAGAGATAATGAAGATAGATTTTTTAGAAAAACTGAAGAGTTATGAATCTTTTGGAAAAAGTAAAAAAATTTCCGCAAGAACCTGGCATTTATTTATTCTATAACAAAAACAAAGAATTGATCTATGTCGGCAAAGCAACATCTCTGCGCAATCGTGTGCAGAGTTATTTTCGTGGTGCGCGTTCAATGCGACCAATAGAACAAATGATGCATGAGGTGATGGATATAAAAATCAAGCAAACTGACTCAGTCTTGGAAGCGGTGATTCTCGAGGCCAACTATATCAAGAAATATTTACCGAAGTACAATGTAGATGGCAAGGATGATAAGAGTTGGAACTACGTTGTCGTCAGCAATGATTTGTTTCCGAGAGTTTATACTGTTAGACAACATGAACTTGATCAGCAGGGTAAGCAGAATATGCAGAATAAGCAGATTAAGTATTTGTTTGGACCATATCCTGGATTGAAAACACGTGAGATGATGAAGTTGTTGAATAGATTATTTTTTATTTCCACTTGTAAGCCCGCCTCCGCTGAAGCTATGGCGGGTAAACCTGTCAGACCTTGTTTATACAGACAAATCGGGCAGTGTTTAGGAGTTTGTACTGGAGAAATAGGTTCGAGAGAATACAAAAGCAAAGTAATTTTGCCGTTAGTTATTTTTTTGCGTGGAGGTAAGAAAAAACTTGTGAAGTCACTAGAAATAAAAATGAACAGGGAAGCGAGAGCAGAACATTTTGAAGAAGCAGCACGTCTTAGGAATCAGATTAGTACTTTGTCTCGTATACACGACATTGCCTTATTGAATGATTCGTTTTTTAAAGACAGTCTTTCAATGAACAAGGAACAACGAACAATGAACAGTGACCTGGGTTCGTTGATCGTTGGTCGTGGTTCGTTGCGGATTGAAGGATACGATATTTCTAATCTTGGCTCTACGGGTAAAGTGGGAAGTATGGTTGTTTTCAATAATAGAGAAGCTCTTAAATCTGAGTACAGAAAATTCAAAATAAAAACAGTAGTAGGACAGAGTGATGTGGATTCATTGAAAGAAGTGCTAGAACGTAGATTGAAACATACAGAGTGGCAGTATCCAGATATTTTTCTTATCGACGGAGGTAAACCTCAAGTAAATGCTGCGATGCAAATTTTGAAAAAAAATAAAATAAACATTCCACTAGTCGGTATAGCCAAAGGTCCGGAGCGTAAGAGGAACGATTTTATTTTTGGAGTGAAGGATAGAGAGTTTATCAAGTTTGTAAATGAAAATCAGGATCTTTTGATAAGAGTGAGAGATGAAGCGCACAGGTTTGCGATTACTTTTCAGCGTTCGTTACGAAGATTAAAACATTAAATTATTAAAATATAAAAATATAAAAATATGAAGACAGCTTGAATGGGCTATTTTTTGTGTTTAGTACAATATTTTTCAATATTTAAAATGAATGATTCTAAAAATATATTAATAAATTCTAAATAACTTAAATTAATACTAGAAAATACTTGAATTAATTTATTTTTGTTTTCTTTTTCATAATAATAGAACAGTCCATGATTATAAGATTTTTTTTCTGAGCTATTAAGTCTAAAGACTTTTCCTGTAAAATTTCCATTATGTATATAGTCATTTCTTATTAAGTATAGTACTTCTGTGCTATCAAAGGATTTGTTATAAGGCATTTTTGTTTCTGTGTGTCCCTTTATTTTACCTTTTAATTTTGATTGTACTGGTTTAAAAAAGCCTTTAATAAGATTTTCATTTATATCTTCTTCGGGTTTATTTATTTTATAGATAGCTTCTGCACAAGAAACTAAAATTGTAATTATTATTTTTTCTGTATCTTGTGGTGGTTTTGCATAAGATAGTTTTTTTAGGAAATCGCAAATTTGTAGAGCTTTGTCTAGTTTTCCAAAAGCATTATTTACATCATAAAAATTATTGTAATTTAGTTCAATAATTTTATTTTTTAGTTTACTTTTATTGGGGAATTTTTTACTCCATTTTTTATTCCAATTATCTTCAAAACGTTTATATTGATTTTGTTCCCATGGTTTTTTGTTATTCATAGATATCATTTAAAGCCTCTTTCGTCCTCACATTTACTCCATCTATTTGTTTATATTCACGCTTTTTATTTTTTTCAATTTTGTTTAATATTTCTTTTTCCAAATCAATGTTTAAAATTTGTGCTAGACCAATTAAATAAATAATAACATCTGCCAATTCTTCTCCGACATCGGGGAGTTTTTTGATATAAGCTTGGTGTGCTTCTGCGAGCTCATCAAAAGTATAGGCAAATTCTAGATTAATATCAGTTATGTTGAATCCTTTAGTTTTTTTATTTTCAAAAATTTCTTTTTGAATTTGTTTTATGTTTAACATATTTTTTTAAGTTATATTTATGATTTCAAAAACTTTTCTAAACCCCTCTTTGTTATTTTCATATTTTAATAATTTCAAAGCTTCTTCAAAGTTGCACCATTTTTTTTCTTCATGTTCATCAGAAAGTATTGCGTCTGTGTTTGTATCTATCTCTACAGCAAAAACATATTCTTTTATTCTACTATGTATTTCGATATCAAATTCAAAATAATAAACATCTTCAAAAAAATTTAGATAATCTTTTATTTGTGTTTCTTCGTACAACTCTCTTTTTGCAGC
>PFPL01000054.1 GCA_002793035.1 Candidatus Magasanikbacteria bacterium CG_4_10_14_0_2_um_filter_33_14 | reverse complement strand
AACGGCTTAACAGCCGTCCTAGAAAGGGTCTTAATTATCTTACTCCCAATGAAGTTATTAACCAAGTGGTTCCAGATTAACTTGAACTTTTAATATAGATAAATAATAAAAAACTTGCATTTTCTCTCATTTTTCGCTAAACTAAAAGGACTAATGTAAATAATCTTAAGTTTATGGACAAATACAATCCTCAAGATATAGAGAAAAAATGGCAAAAATATTGGGAAGATAATAAGTCTTTTAGTGCACAAGATTCCTCTGATAAACCAAAATTTTATCCTCTAGTAGAATTTCCTTATCCGTCAGGAGCTGGTCTTCATGTTGGTCATCCTCGCCCTTACACTGGTATGGATATTGTTGCTCGCAAGAAGAGAATGGAAGGATTCAATGTTCTTTATCCAATTGGTTTCGATGCTTTTGGTTTGCCAACTGAAAATTATGCTATCAAGACTGGTCGTCCACCAGCCGAAGTCACAGCCGAAAATATTGCTAATTTTACTAGACAAATAAAAAGTCTTGGTATTAGTTTCGATTGGTCTCGCGTGGTAGATACGACTGATCCAAAATATTACAAATGGACACAATGGATTTTCTTACAACTTTTCAAACATGGTCTTGCTTACAAGAAAAATATGCCAATCAATTGGTGTACTTCTTGTAAAATTGGTCTTGCTAATGAAGAAGTAGTAGATGGTAAATGTGAACGTTGTGGTGGAGAAGTAGAAAAAAGAGACAAATATCAATGGATGCTC
This sequence comes from Candidatus Magasanikbacteria bacterium CG_4_10_14_0_2_um_filter_33_14, assembly GCA_002793035.1. Taxonomy (GTDB): domain Bacteria; phylum Patescibacteriota; class Patescibacteriia; order Magasanikbacterales; family UBA922; genus UBA1557. Next base: position 19,985 of record PFPL01000054.1, on the reverse strand, counting down.
GCTATTACCAAATATGCTGACAAACTTTTGTCAGGTCTTGAAGATGTAGATTATATTGAGCGTGCCAAGGTTCAACAACAAAATTGGATTGGGAAGAGTGAAGGAGCTTCGGTAGAATTCAAAATTAAAAATTCAGAATTAAAAATTACTGTTTTCACTACTCGTCCAGATACTTTGTTTGGTGCGACTTATATGGTTTTGTCACCAGAGCATGTTTTAGTAGAAAAATTGAAAGACAAAATTAATAATTTTGCAGATGTGGAAGATTATATCAACAAAGCCAAATTAAAATCAGACTTAGAACGTACAGAATTACAAAAAGAAAAAACAGGTGTAGAATTACAAGGTATCAAAGCAATCAATCCAGTCAACAACGAAGAAATTCCTGTTTTCGTAGCCGATTATGTCTTATCTACTTACGGCACAGGTGCTATTATGGCAGTACCTGCTCATGATGAGAGAGATTTTGAATTTGCAAAGAAGTATAAATTAAAGATTAAAGAAGTTGTTGCTAGGAAAATAGGTGAAATGCTTCCAAATTCTCGACGTCGAGATGGTGTGGCATCCGTATTGGAAAGAGAAGGAAAGGTTTGTATTCTTCTTCATAGAGATAACGGGGAGTATAGATTGCCTGCAGGTGGATTTGATTCTCCAGAGGAAGATGACTATGCAACTTTGAAGAGAGAAATAAAAGAAGAAACTGGATATACTCAGTTTACTATTGCTGATTTTTTGGGAAGCATTTATGCCTATTATTATGCAACCACAAAAAGTGTCAATAGAGAGAGAATACAACGAGGATATGTTGTGCATTTGGATTCTTATGAGCAAGTTCCACAACAATTGACAAAATTTGAAAATTACGATGTCCAATGGCATGAACCAGAAGATGCCCTCGCCCTATTGAAACAAAATGAGGTTGAAAGTGGGGAATATGTTTTTGTCGAGAGATATATAGAAAATAAAAAGTATCAAGGATATTATAATGTTGGAGTAAATGTTAATTCTGAATTTTTAAATGGATTAGAAACAAAAGAAGCCAAAGAAAAAATGATTACTTGGCTTGAAGAAAAAAATATTGGTAAAAAACAAATCAATTTCAAACTTCGCGATTGGGTTTTTTCACGTCAGAGATATTGGGGTGAACCTATTCCACTTGTTTATTGTGAAAAATGTGCGAGTGAAAATAAGGGTGGAAATGAACAAAATCCAGGTTGGTTTGCTATTGCTGAGAGCGAGTTGCCACTCGAATTGCCACAAGTCGAAAAGTATGAACCGACAGACACAGGTGAATCGCCATTGTCACAAATTCCTGAATGGGTGAAGACTACTTGTCCAAATTGTGGAGGAGAAGCAAAGAGAGAAACTGATACTATGCCAAATTGGGCAGGAAGTTCTTGGTATTTCTTGCGTTATATCGACCCAAACAATGATAATGAATTTGCTAGTCAAGAAAAATTGAAATATTGGATGTCAGTCGATTGGTACAACGGCGGTATGGAACACACAGTTTTGCATTTGCTTTATTCTCGTTTTTGGAATGAATTTTTGTATGATATTGGAGTTGTCCCAACTAGTGAACCATACAAGAAACGTACTTCACACGGTATGATTTTGGCCAAGGGTGGTGAAAAAATGAGTAAATCCAAAGGCAATGTCGTCAATCCAGATGATGTGACAGCTGAATTTGGGGCTGATACTCTTCGTACTTATATTATGTTTATGGGACCATTTGATCAAGCTGCTGAGTGGGATACTAATGGTCTTGTTGGTGTGCGTAGATTTCTTGATAGAGTTTGGAATTTGCAAGAAAAAATAGGGGAGAGTACTGACGGCGATACTACTCGTGTTCTTCATGCTGTAATCAAAAAAGTTACTGATGATATAGATAACATGCGTTTCAATACGGCTGTAGCCAAGCTTATGGAATTGAGTAACGAAGTTTCCAAAGCTTCTTCCATTACAAAAGAAGATTATTTATCTGTAGTAAAATTGATTTCTCCATTCGCACCACACATGGCCGAAGAACTTTGGGAGATGTATGGAAATAGTCAAAGTATCTCACAAGAAAAATGGCCAGAGTATGATGAAACAAAAATAAAAGAAGATACTATTACTATTGTTGTCCAAGTTAATGGTAAAGTTCGTGATAGTATAGATGTCCCTGCGGAAATTCCTGAAGAAGAAATAAAAAAACAAGCTCTTGAACTTGAAAATGTTAAGAAGTGGCTTGATGGTAAAGAACCTAAGAAAGTTATTTATGTTAAGGGAAGATTGGTGAGTGTGGTTGTGTAGTTTGAATAGCACACGGATTACCAAGATAGCCAGGATATACCAGGATCTTTTATGAAGGAGGAAAATATAAATTTATTAACTAGTAGAATTATAAGGGCTTATTATAATGTCTATAATACTTTAGGTTTTGGTTTTTTGGAAAAAGTCTATGAGAATTCTCTTGTTTTTGAATTACAAAAACAAGGTTTGCATGGTAGAAGACAAGTTTCAATTGAGGTAAATTATTTTGATAAGTCAGTTGGTTCGTATTTTGCTGACATTATAGTAGATAATTTGGTTATATTAGAAATCAAAGCTGCTGAAGCTTTGTGTGAAGCTCATGAAGCACAACTTTTGAATTATTTGCGAGCTACAAAGATAGAATACGGTTTGTTGTTGAATTTTGGACAAAAGCCTGAGATAAGAAGAAAAGTTTGGACGAATGATTATGGTAGTAAACGGAACACGGATTTCCATGATGACAATGATTAGCCGAGATTTAATCTTGGTGTATCTGGGAAATCTTGGATATCTGTGTGCTATTTAGTAAAAATAAAAAAACGTCTTTTCCTCAAAGACGTTTTTGTTTTGTCTAAAATTTATTTAAGCTTGGCTTTTTACTTTATTCATTTTTGCTACTTTCAAATATTTTATTGCCAACTCAGCTACACCAACAAATATTCCTACATAGAACAAATCACTAAGCAAAGAATTTCTAAAGAAAGGCAATGCCATATAATAACTTTGCATCAAACCAGCTAAATTGTGAGAATACATTGTACCAAAAGCCCAGACTGTAAAATTTGTAACAAGGAAAAATAAAGAAGAACCTGCTAAAGTTGTCAGAACAACATTTCCAATATTTTTATGTTTTTTTAGCCAAGCGCCTAGTACTGTTGCTAAGATAAAACTACCATAGACACTAAACATCATCGGTAAGCTATAAAATCCAAGAAAAATATCGCTCAGGAGCATTGCTACGACAGGAATGATAACATTTAGCCTATGAGGTAAATAAAGCCCGGAAAAGAGCGCTAGAGCCATGATAGGGGCAAAATTAGCTGGATGTGGAAGTAATCTGAGAGTAAATCCGACGATTATTAATACAATGATTAGAAGAGTGTATTTATTTTTCATATTTTTGTTTATTAAGTGTGAATATTATAGCAGTGTTTATTATATTAGACAAATAGTTTGAAGAGGAGGAAAAGTCCGTATAGTAGGGTACCAGCTCCTAGACCAAGAGCTACTTTTTTGTTGGTTGGGAGTGGTGTTTCTTTTTTTTCATTTGTTGGACTAAGATTTTCAGTTGGTTGCGGAATAATCTCTTTTTCTATATCAAGTTTACTCGTGTTTTTTCCTGTAATTTTTTCTCCTTGAACTTCTTTCACATTATTTTTTGCTACAAAAGTTTGTTTTATTAATTTTGGTTCTATTTTTTTTGTTTCAACAAATGTTGTCGTGGTATTTGCTACTGGCAATTCAAAATTAATTGGTACTATTTCAATTTCTGGTGTGGACGTTGTGATATCTTCAATAATTTCTGGAGTAGAAGTAACTATTTCTTCTGTTGAAGTTGGTATTGAAGTAGTTGTTTCCATATCAATTGAACTACCACTTGTGATGTTGTTTGTTTGTATTATGGGATCCAAAATTATTGGCCAAGATTTTCCAAGTAGTGAAGGTACTGCGTGTTTCAGACCAAACCAATCAACTGTACCAGGGTCCCAAGAAGTATCATAAGTTCCATCGGCTTGTAAATTATCTACCAAAACATTTTTTGGATTATAACCTTCGTTGTTCTTCCAGTCTGACATATTGTCATTTTCTGCATTAACCCCTAGCATTGCCCAGCTAGTTGTAAGAATATCAGAAGTTGAATAACCCCAACCTCCGTCAGAGAGTTGATTATTTTTCAAATAATTTTTAGCATTGGTTATCACATTTGGATCAACACTTAAGCCTTTTGTTTGAGCATAATCAAGCGCATTGATAACCGCTCCTGTTACGTCTGCACCAGGATAGCCTGTCCAAGTGAAAGCACCTTCATTTGTTTGATCTGCTAGGATTGTATTCTTTATATCATTAACAATTTGAGAAGTATCGTTGTAGTCTAAAGCGGACAAACTAAGTAAAGCAAAAATATCGTCGTTGATACCATTTTGTCCATAGAGATTATTTTGATAACATCCTATACTAATAATTTCATTTTCTAAATCAATAATTTTACTATCAGTTTTGGCAACACCAGAAGCAAGTAGAGCCAAGATATGTCTTGGATAAGCTGCACATAGATTCAAATCACTTGGATCAGTAAAATTATAATTATAAATATAATCGTAGAGTGAAGTATTTGAATTAGCATTTTTTATATCTTGGGCGTATTGATTGTTTGCACCAAAAGACATCGCTATCCAGTCACTCGTGCCACCATCCAAAATACTACCATTTTCATTTTGTTGTGTTTTGAAATAATTCAATATTTTGTTGACTGCTTCAGAAATTTGAGTTGGAGTAGGTGAGTGGTCTACAACTGTATTGGAAGAGCTACCACCCCCAGAGCTTGGATTTTCTATTATATTATTTTCTGTTGAAGTTGAAATAGTACTTGTGATAGATATTGTCACACCTGGCCAGTAATCATCTGGTAATGTTAGATAATAAGTTCCAGTTGTTGTATTGTTGAAATAAACTTCACCTAAATCATTGGTAGTACTTGAGGAAAAAATTTGTGGTGGCCAATTTGAATAATCAGAAGCAATTGGTTCTGTCATCAAAATTTCTTGAGCTATTTTATTTTGCCAAGTATTATTTGTAAAATCGTATTCTTGCAAAGTGGAAGTCACTGTTTCGTCAGTTGTGTATTCATTTTTTTCTGTATTTAGTTTGTATCTGTCACCAAAGTAAATATAAATATTTTCATCACCAGTAAGTTCATAAGTATCCATACTGTTGTAAGGATATTGTCCATTGATAGTGTACTGCCAGTTGTCACAAGCTTCTGTAGTTGTAGAAAATTGCAAAGTAATACAACGTAAATAAAAACTATTGTAATAAGAGTTGAATTGATCATCAGTTATTGAAAAATTTGTACTAAAAGCATCAGCTCTCACCAGAGCAGAAAAAACTGTGGAAGTTATTAGTGGATAATCAAGATTATTTATTTCATCATGATAAGTTGTGGTGGTTAGTTCAATACTTCCTGAATAAACGATTTCATCATTGTAGCGGACTGTCAAATTTACACTTGGTAATGTAATATTGGAATTATTTGTCGTAGTATTTTCTAAACCTGAATCTGTACTAGACACAATCACAATATCTGTAGTCGAACTTGTTGTTACATTGCTATCTGTACTCGTCGTTTCGGCATGAACAAAATTAAAAGCTGACAGGCTTACAATTGTTACGGCTGTAACAAAAAGAAATTTAGAAAGTACTTTCTTCATATTTCCATTCTATATTATCATTTGAATTAATTTTTTGGACAGATACTCCTGCTTGAGCACTTTGTCCATTGAGGTAATAAACCCAATATTTACCTTTTTTATTATCATTTTTGATACCATTTATCTCAGTAATGAAAAACCCTATACCAGAATAATTTGTTCCAGAAAATCTGAAATCACTTTCAGTTTGTAACTTGTCCAGCAAGTCTTTCAAAACACTTCCTTCTTTTTCAAAACCAATTATATAATTTTTTCCATCAACTGTAATTGTGGCAGAGTAGGGAAGATTTTCAACTATTTTTTCTCCTGTTGATGTTGTAAAGGTGTCTTCTTCTTTATTATTTATCTCCAAATTTATTTCACTTTCTTTATTTTTTGGAGAATTCTTTGTTGCTTCTTTTTTAGTTGCAACATTATTTTCTATCAGCTCTGCAGGTTCAATAATTTGCGAAATAGAGTTTTCTGTTATTTGATTTTTGTTTTCTGATATTTTATTTGGAGCAAAAGCTTCATAAGTGAAATAGGTCGTACCAAGAAGCAATATTAGAAATATTGTTAGGTGCAACCAAATTTTATTTTTGGGCATAAAAAAACTGCTTTATGGAGCAGAAAAGATATTTGAAATCTTATTTGTCAAAAAATAAGAATTATATTCCTGCTCGGGATAATTATATTTGAAGACCGGACTCCCAACTTCGCTCGAGCTTCGTCGGACAAGCTTTTCTATTTTTTAGAAAACAACTTGTCTGGCGTAGCCTTAGGGGCGAAGACAGATTACCGTTGCGGCACAGTGGAGGAATTCCCGCCCGCCTGGGGTGGGTCACCTCACTTCCAACAAATATAAATTGTTTTGTAAGTGTTGTTATCTTATTCTTTTTATTATTTTATGTCAAATTTTGCTTGTTAATAATACATTGACATATTCATTTTAGACTTGTTATAATAGCAAAGTAATTTTTAATTTTTAATTTTTGATTTATGAATGTAAAATATTCACTTTTAGGAGTTGTCGCTATTTTGGCTCTGCTTGGGGCTGGTTGTACACAAAGTATTAGTTTAAATAACAATGCTAATGGTAATTCTCAAAAACAAATAGATACACAAAAAACGTTGGGGGTAGGTAGTAAGGTTTTTGCTGAGTGGAAAGATAAAACTTGGTATCATGGTACTGTAAATAATACTTGTGAACAAGGTTTTAATATTTTGTTTGATGATGGAAATCAAAAATGTGTGAGTCAAGATCAAGTTTTTTTTGACAAATCTCCAAATGTTGAAGATGTAAAAGTAGGTACAAAAGTAATTGCTAAGTGGACAGGTATCGCTTATTATGATGCTGAGGTGATAAAAATTATTGGTGACAAGTATACTGTTCGTTATTATGATGGTATGGAAAGAGATGTTACTTTATCAGAAATGGTTTTGGATACTCGTACCCAAGTTCGTGGGGGTGAAGAAGCTGAGAAAGGAAAAGTTGTCGTTGGTGATTTTAAAGTAGGGGACAAAGTCGTCGCAGAGTGGGTGAGTGCAGATGCCTTGTATAGTGCAGAAATAATTGGAAATTGTGAAAAGGGTGTCAATGTTAGATATTATGATGAAAAAGAAAAATGTTTGGCAGAAAATCAACTATTGGCTGATGTCGCTCCTACAACTAGGCAGGAGGTTGGTACAAAAGTTTTGGTGAGAGATAGCAATACTAATAATTTTTTTGCAGGAGAGATTACTAAAGTCGGTGGTGAAGGTTATGAAATAAAATATAATGCTTACGGAAAAGAAGAAACAAAGGATTTTGAACCAGAAAATGTTAGAGTTGATAATCGTAAATGAGTGAAATAAAGAAATTAAAAAGCCACTCTTATTAAGAGTGGCTTTTTGTTTAGGACTTTTTCAAGGAATCTCTTATTTCTCTTAGTAATTTTACTTCTTCGCTTGGTTCTTTTGGTTTGGCTTCTTCTTTTTTCTTGAATCTATTTATTTGTCTGACTATGAAGAATATTGAAAAAGAAATAATCAAGAAGTCGAGGATAGTATTGATGAAAGCACCATAGTTGAGAGTGACGGCCTCTGCTGTGTCTGTGGCTTTTTTTAGAGTGACAGCCAACTTTGAGAAGTCTACACCACCTGACAATACCCCAATTGGTGGCATGATAATATCTTTGACAAGAGAAGTAACTATTTTTCCAAAAGCGCCACCGATTACCACGGCAATTGCCAAATCCATGACGTTGCCTTTTATGGCAAATTTTTTGAATTCTTTGAGCATAATTATTTAATTATTAAAGGTTTACTAAAGAATGTGTTATCAACAACTAAAACATTATCTCGAAGTTGTTGACGCATATTTACTAATTCTGAGAATTGATAAAAAAAGTTTACTTTTTGATCTTTTAAAGTTGTGTTTGATGTAGGTTTGTCACGCAAGACAAAGTTGGTAAAACTTTCAGCAATATCTTCAGCTTGGTCAGTGGCAGCATAAGGAGTTACAAAGTTGTCGGTGTGATCTTCATAAAAATAATAAATTTCGTCTTCGTCACCAGTGTCTATAGCATCTAGCCAATTATCAAAATCACTTTCTTTTGTCATCATAGATAGATTCTCAAATTGATTATAATATGATGTGACATATGGGCAACCTTCTGATATCAAACTTGTTTCACATTCATCTTCGTAATAAATACCGTGATCTACTTGACGTTCGTTTAAAGTAATTAAATGTCCAAATTCATGAACAACTGTATAGATGAAATCCATACTATCAAATACTTTACCATTTTTTAAAACATCAGCTGGATCAACATATATTTCCCAAGTATTGGTGTCACTTAGGTGCATAGAAGCAAGATTCCCTTCTGGTCCATCTGTATTTATGATGAATTTTTTTATATAATTTTTTTCTGGTATGTTACTAAAAATTTCAGAAGTATAATTCCAGATAAATTCATGTTCATCAATATTGTTTACTTCTTGTTTATATTTTGCTGTTTTATTTAAATAGTCTTGTTGTAAAGTGTTATCTGTGTTTATTAGATATGTTACAAGGTCAGTACCATTTTCTTCTTCGTCTGTGTATTCTAAATTATCTAAGTAAGAAACAATATTGTTATTTTCTAATAGTTGATTAGTTGTGTTTTCATTTTCTTTCAGTGTGTTATTCAATTCATCGTCTAGATTACCTAGTTCATCTTCAAAATTTATATCATTCATTCCCAAATCATCATATTCTTCATCGTAAGGTAAGAAGTAGAGGATTACAAAAAATATTAATATCAAAGCCAAAATGCCAGAAATAATTTTCCAAAGATGTTTTTTGAAAAAAGATGGTGCTGGAGCTATTATCGGTGGTGGAGTTTCTGGGGATGAATTATTTGGATTTAAATTATTGGTTGTCTGACTTGGCAAATTATTTTCTTCCATATTTTTTATTAGTAAATTAATATGTACTAATTTTATCAGAAAGACAGTTTGTCAGCAAGTTCTATCTAAAACAAAAAAGACCTTTTGTTAAGGCCTTTTTTAAATTTATTTATGATTGTTGATATTTGAAAGATTTTTTCATGGCTTTCCAGAAAACTTCTTTGTTGACACAATGAGGATTAGTGCCATCACAATCTTTGTTTTCTAAGATGTTGCCATATTTGGCAAAGGTGTTTTTGTCTTCGTACATATAAGGATCTTTTTGTAGATTGGCTGTGACTGCGGCGTGAGCTTTGTCGATGTCGCCACCAGCTTTGGCTAATTCTTCTTCCATACCAAGATTGTAAGCTCGGACGAGACCGCGAAATTCAGCTGATTTGGCTTCTTTTTGGACTGTTTCAAGGGCTTCGCCAAGTATGGCCGTAGTTGCTCCGGCAGCGTCTGACTCGACTAGTTCGAGCAATTCTCCGAAGGCGGCTTTCTTTGCTTCATCGGTTATTTTGTCAATGATGTCATCTTTTATTTGATCTTTTATCCGACCTGTTTCTCTGTCGAAATCTTGTTGTTCTTGACTCAAGCCTTTGTCAATCGCTGCTTGTCTTTCAAGCATTCTTTCATATATCAAAAGTGATTCATCGTATTTTTTTTCTTTTTCAGTCGGGTTTGCATTCCAGAATTTTAGATAATCTTTGGCTTCTCCAAGTTTTTCATTCCAACGCAATTTCACTAGTTCGGAAGCTTCTAGATTTTCTATATCGTTTTTTGGATCATTTTTGTAAGCAAGCATTTCACTGATAGCTTTGTATTCTTTTTCACTAAGCTTTTCACCTTTTTCACGCAAACTGTCGTTTAGAGCTGTGAGAGAATTTTTGGTTTTCTCATCTATTTTTCCTTTAGCATAGTCTAGAGCAGTTTGTTTGTTCATTGGGTCTGTGAGAGATTCGTATTCTTTTTTGTTTTCGTCATTGATTACTTCCATGTAATCTTTTTTAGTTTTTTCAAGAGCATCCAATTGTTTTTGCAAATCGGCATCTGGATTATCAGCCAATTCTTTTTTCAAAAAATCAATTTGTTCGTCTATTTCGATGACTCTTCCTGGATAGACAGATGGGCCAACTTGTGAAATACATTCTGCTTTGTCAGCTCCTGTTAACTCTACACAACCAGAAGGGTTTTTGAATTTTACCGAAGTGTTGAGTAAACATTCTTCTTTGGTATATGAATACATGCCACCTTCTATTTTGTCACAAGCTCCAAGGTCGCCGGTATTTTCCGCAATACGTAAGTAGCATTTGTCTTTTGGTGGGTTGGATCCTGAATCTGCAAAATCTTCGCCTTTAATTTTTTCACAAGTATCAGGATTAGCGTCTTGAATAGCTACATTTTGCATACAGTGGTCTGGATTGTCATAAAATTGGCAAGCCCATTCATTTATAGTTCCTACACAACCTGTGAGGAATAGGGGAGCAATTATAATAGTAGCTGCCAGTGCAGATTTTTTGGCTAGACTTTTGCTAATTAACATTTTGATGACGATTACTAGAGCCCAAATAGCAAGTAACCAAAACAAAAATTTGGTGGTGGATAATAATGGTACGCCAATGTAGTAAATAACACCTCTACCAATGTCAGTATATTTGTTTTCAAAATAAACTAATTGTCTAGCAAAAAAATACCAAGGCAAACTCATAAGTAGGGCGATGGCTGGGAAAATTAGTTTGCAATCTTTCAATTTGGTTTTTTTCAAAATAAAATAAACAATGTATCCTCCAAGCATAGAGATGAAACCAAGTGCAAGTCCAGCAAAAATACTATATTTACTAAAAATTTTAGTTATACGAGCATCGGTAATATCAGCGTATTTGATATTTGCCAAATCATAAGCAAAAAAATAAAAAAGACCGCCAAAAACGATCAAGAACAAGAAAGGCATGAGAGTAGAATGCAAAAGGCACTTCTTTGGCTTTTTGTCTTTTTTTTCTTTGGGAACTTCTTCCAACTTTGGTTCTGTTTGGGTTTGTTCCACAATTTCTTCTTCCATATGATTTGGGATTAGCTACCTTGTTTTAATTGAGGTAGGGTTAAGTAATGGATTAATTTGTAAATTTTGTCTATTAATACTAGTATAGCACTTTGATTTTTAAATAAAACTGTTTGTGTTGATAAGATTTTTAAGGGAAAATAAAAACCAGCTAGGTTTTTTAGTTGGTTTTTATGGTAGGATTTTTTTGAATTGCGTATAATGTGGCGCGGATGATCCGACGTGTACTGAACAAAACCCGAAGGAAGTTTTGTGAAGGACATGTTGGATATCCGCTGTTATGTTGAGTCACGTAGCGGAGCGGAGTGATGAGACAGAACGGCGGAGGTATCCGCGCCACATTATGATTGAATACACGTAGCGGAGCGGAGTGATTCAATCATAACGTTCGCGTATATCTGATGTTTTGCGGAGCGTAGCGGAGCAAAATATGGGTCGAGCGACGGCAGGAGCGAGCCAGATATACGCTGTTGTGCGAGGGTGAGCGACGTTAGGAGCGAAAGTGCAACGACCCCAAAGCGTATTTTTCAATATTTTTTCATTCCTTATTATTTTGTTGAAGAATTTTATCATTTTATTGGAATTTTTATTTTTTCGTTTTTCTTTTTCCAAGAGGGGTTTAGGGGTGAATTGGAAAAAGAAAAACACCTTATTCTTCTTTCCAGTGATCTACCCACCTATCATAAGCGTTATAGTCAACTGAATCGTCTCTGCTCCAATCAATTTCAATTTTTTTAGTCGTTGGGTGTTCAACGAGTTTATTTATAGCTTCATTCGTGATTTCTACACCCCTTGGATTTGTTCCTTGTTTTGGAAGTTTAAAATAAAACTCTTTGCCGTGTTTAGATAGTATTTCTTGCTGTCCTTCTTTTGATAAAAGATACATAGCTCCTTTTCCGCCCCAATTAATATGGACAAACAAAATATCGCAGTTAGGGGAATAATTATTTATAAATTCTAACGCTTTTTGTGCGTCAACCGTCCAAATAAGTTTAACACCAACAATTTTTTTGTTCGTTACTGTTTTGATAGAAATTGGCTCATCAAAAACAATTACATCAGTTTCACTTTCAGTTATTCCAATATCTGTTTTAATATTTTCTTCGCCAAATTTATAAATAAGCAAAGCTATTACTATTCTTTCTCTTGCTGAGCCAATTTCCATTCCAAGTTTCCCATCACGAGAATTATCTATCTCAGCAAGTTGAAATAAATAAGGTAATTTTTCTTTAATTTTTTTGATAAGGTATTTTTCATCAAAAAGTTCATGTATTTTTTTAGTCATAGTTATCCCAAATTAGTATTTAAAAATATTTCAATCGCTTCGGCTAAATGCCAACCAAAAACAGGAGGAACAGCATTTCCAATTTGTTTGTAGGCACTTGAAGTTGAAGGATAAAATATAAAATCATCTGGAAAAGATTGTATTCTCGCAGCCTCTCTTGCAGAAAGTCTCCTTTTCTCATTCCAATGAAATTCAATATTTCCATGATGTTCAGCTCTCATTGTTGGACCAGGTTGATCTTTAGAAACAGCATTATTCCCTTGCCCTTTATTTTTTTTCGCTTTTGACCAAAAATGATTTGCAAACTCTCCCTCTTTTATATTTTCTAAATCACCAATGGCTTTTTCTAAAGTAATCCAATTTTTTTCATTTAATACTGGTTTTGGAAATATAAATTCAGGTAGTATGTCTTTTTTTGTTCCTATAATTACAACTCTTTCTCTTTTCTGAGGAACTTCAAAATCTGCTGTTAAAAAAAGTTTATAAGAAACATTATAGCCAAGCTCTCCAAAATCTTTGATTATTTGTTCAATAGCTCCTCCGTCATTCATTGTTAATAATCCTTTTACATTTTCTGCTAAAAATAACTTTGGCTTTGTTTTTTTTATTATCTCTCCCATGCTTTGATATAATGTTCCTCTTTTTGCTTCAAAACCTCTTCTTTTTCCTGCATGGCTAAAATCTTGACAGGGAAATCCACCTACGACAATATCTACATTTTCAGGGAGAGGGCTATCAAACATTCCCATTTGATTATTTTTTATAATATCTCTTATGTCGCCACACACAATTCCATGATGAAAATTTTTACTAAAAGTATGACAAGCATTTGCATCAATATCATTTGCCCAAGCAATATCAAAATTGTGTTTCTTATATTCTTTATTCAAAAATGTGAAACCACCCAAAAATCCGAGGTCTAAGCCTCCACATCCAGTGAATAAAGATAGTATAGAATACTTTTTTTTCATAAATAATTTCCTTAATTGAGTTAAAACTCTCTTTTATAGTATAACGAAAATGTCATTTTTTTCTATTCCAAATTAAAATAAATCATTTTTTGCGGAGGAACGGAGCAAAAAATATCCGCTTATCCCCCTCTTTAAAATAAAAAATAAAAATTCCATTTCTTTTTAAATTCTTCAACAAAATTCTTTATTAGAGAAAAAATATTGAAAAATATGTCGCACAACTGGTATATAATCAGAATAACTCTTGATTTTGTCACTATATTGTAGTATAATCAGAACGTTTTTATTATCAATATATGCCAGGACTTATTGAAATTATAACAAAAGAAATGAAATTACGCAATTATAGTGTACACACAATAAAGGCTTATAGTAGCGTAGCGCGTAATGTTTTTGATCATTTTGGGAAACCTTTGAGAGATATTTTGCAGACAGAAATAAAGGACTTTTTGTTTTTGAAAAGCGAAAGAGGTTGTAGTCATCAGACGTTGTCTTTGTATGCCAATGCTTTGAATTTTGTTTATCTTGATATTTATAAACAGAAAGATTTTGAAAAATTACACCATCCAAAAAAGTCAAAAAAATTACCAGTAATTTTGAGTAGAGATGAGATTGACAAGATACTTTCACAGATTAAAAATGAAAAACATAAAATGATGTTGAGTTTGGCTTACGCTGTTGGGTTACGAGTAGGTGAAGTGGTTTCTTTGAAAATAAAAGATATTGATTTTGATAGATGTTGTATTCATATCAAAAATGCCAAAGGAAAAAAGGATAGAATAACAATTTTACCCAAAAACTTAGCAAAAAAATTGCAAGATAGTTTTGTGACGGCTGACAAAAATTCTTTTGTCTTTGCAAGCGCTAGAGGAGGCAAACTCACTACCGCCACTCCACAAAAAATTTTTTATAATGCCATAAATAAAACTGAAATAAAAAAAGAGGCAACTTTTCATTCTCTGCGTCACAGTTTCGCGACACACTTGCTGGAAAATGGTACAGATATTAGACATATACAAAAATTATTGGGACACTCTAATATTAGGACTACACAATTATATACTCAAGTTTCCAATCAAAGTATTTTGGATATAGAAAGCCCTTTTGACTTATAAAATATGATATTCAAAAATAAAACAAAACCAATTCTAGCACTAGCCCCTATGGCCGACCCCGCCCTTCGCGAAGGGCGGGGCAGGCCCCTTAATTTTACTTTATGATATTTGAAAATCGTTCACAACCTATTCTCGCATTAGCTCCTATGGCCGACCCCGCAGAACTTGTTTCACAGTTTGCGGGGCGAGAATCTTAATTTTACGTTATGATATTTAAAAACGACAATAGACCTTTGTTAGCACTTGCTCCTATGGCCGACATGACGGACTGGGCTTTTGGACAAATCTGTCGCCAGGTAGCTGGAGATGATTTTGTGATATTTCGTGAAATGGTCAGTTCAGAAGCAATTGTGAGAACCAATGAAAAGACTCTGCGAATGTGTAAATTCGATGAAAATGAACATCCTATCATCCAACAAGTTTTCGGAGCTTATCCAGAAATCGTGGTCAATGCAGCGAAGCTTATTATAAAAAATTACAAATCAGACGGGATAGATGTGAATATGGGTTGTCCAGTGCCAAAAATAGCTGGGAAAGCCGATTGTGGCGCTGCATTATTAAAAGACCCACAAAGGGCTTATGACATAGTAAAAGCTCTAAAAAAGGCAGATTTGGGCGTTACAATTAGTATTAAGACTAGATTGGGCTGGACAGACAATGACGATATTTTGACATTTGCGCCACTGATGGAAAAAGCTGGTGCTGACTTCATTTCAATTCATGGTCGTACTAGACAAGAAGGTTATACGGGTATTTCTGACTGGGAAAAAATCGCTCAAGTAAAAAAACTGGTTAGTATTCCAGTCTTTGCCAATGGTGATGTAAAAACTCAAGCAGATATTAAGCGTTGTGTAGAAATTACTGGAGCTGATGGCATTATGATCGGCAGGGGAGCGCTTGGTAATCCGTGGATTTTCAAAGGTCTAGATAGAGAAGATGTGCCACTAGACGAATTGAAACGCGTGGTGATAGAACACGCCAAATTACACATTCAACATTACGGAGAAAAAGCTATTACGACTTTTCGCAAACATCTGTCTTATTACTTCAAAGGTATGGCAGATATGAAAGAATTTAGAAGTGAATTGGTAAGAGTGAAGAGTTTGGAAGAGTTGACTGATATTATAAAAAAAATCCCTGGTTAAGGGATTTTTTTATATTTTATATTTTTTTTATTTCTTCTAAAGTTATATCTTCCTTAATTCTTAAAGCTTTTTTTGGAATGTTATCAAATATAATGTAGAACCTCTCTTTGCCATCTTTTTGGCCTTGGTATATTTTTCCTCGTATTGCGTGGCGATAGAGGTCACACACTGGTTTTGATAGATCTATATTTTTTATTTCTTCTTCTGTAGCTTTTTCAATTCCTTCGTCATCTTCTAAAAGAGGTAATAGTTTTTTTTGTCTTGTTTCCAAAGATTCTCTAGTTTTTATATATTCTTCCCAACTAAGTGAACTTATATCATTATTTGTGCCTTTGGGATTGAAAATTGAAGGTGTTCCATTTTCTATAGTCATAATTTTTGGATTAAAATTAATTATTTTTTTCTTTTTTGTTTAAGTCTATCTGCCAATTGAGCCCAATTGTCTTTGTTTTTAATTTGTCCCAACTTTTGATCTATTGTCTCTTTCAATTTGTTTATATCAGTTGCATAAATATTATCATTATGATTCCCTGAGGTATTCAGTAAGAGTCTCATTTCTGTTATATCAAGATGTTTGACTTTGTTTTTATGATCAAGACTATCAGTATACATGAAATATTTTTTACCATTTATTGTCGCTCTTACTAGGTATCCTTTTATACCTGCAAAATTAAAATTTCCGTTATCTCCCAAAGATATTGTATCTTGTATTTGTATATCTTGAAAATATTTATCTATACTTTCGAAGTCTATTTCATCAGGCTTACTCTCTGTAAATAATGTTTCAAAAAAATATTTGTGCATTTTATTTTTTAATTCTTGTTCTTTTGGTGATACTTTCTCTGGGGCTTCTTCTGTTGTTTTCGGTCTTGTTTTTTGGGCAATTGTTGTATTGTCAATTTTAGGTAATTTTTTACTTAGATCTAAGTTTGTTTGTGTAGCTCTAATCTGTTCTTTTTTATTTTTTTCTAGACTTTTTAAATCTGCTATGACTTCAGAATCATTGATCATACCGTTTTTTGCCATATCTAACTCATTCATTCTACTCATATTACTTAAATCTTAATTTGAAAATAATTAAAAAGAATTCTATGATATCTTTTTTACTTAATTTTGATTTCCCTTCCATTCTGTCAATAAATGTAACAGGAATTTCTTTGATTGTAAAGTTGGCTTTTTGAGTTTTGTACAGAAGTTCTTCTTGGAAAGCATAGCCGTTACTATTTATTTCATCCAAATTTAGCGTTTTTAAAACTTTTGAGTTGAAACAGCGAAATCCAGCTGTGACATCTTTGGCTTTCAAACCAAGTAAAGTCCTAGAAAGCCACATTGCTCCATTGCTCATAAATTTTCTTGTCCAACCCCAGCCGATGACTTTCCCACCTGGTATTTTCCTTGAACCAATTACTAGGTCAAAATTTTTGGCAGTTTCTATCATCTTTGGTAAATCATCAGGATCGTGAGAAAAATCAGCGTCCATTTCAAAAATATAATCAGCTTGCATTTCTAGCGCTTTTTTGAATCCTGCAATATAAGCTGATCCAAGACCTAGTTTGCCTGCTCGTTCTATAATATTTAGAGGATATTTGTTTTGTAAATTTTTTACAACTTGAGCAGTACCATCTGGAGAGTTGTCATCGACTACCAAAATTTCTAAACCAGAGATATTTAGAGCAAAAATTTTTGTGATTAATTTTTCAATATTTTCTTTTTCGTTGTAGGTAGGGATGATGATAACTATTTTCATAATTATTTTAAACTTTTTTTTGAGAGCAAACTAACAAATTTTGCATCAGCAAAGAAACTGTAATAGGACCAACACCTCCAGGAGTTGGGGTAATGTAACTAGCTTTTTTGATAGCTTCGGCAAAGTTTACATCGCCATACATTTTTTTATTGGCAAAAGCAATACCGGTGTCAATAATTATGACATTTTTTTTCAACATATTTTTGCGTATCAGATCTTTTTTGCCGACAGCAGATACTATGATATCTGATTTTTTTAATATTTTTTTCAAATCTTTGGTGTGTTCATTACAAGTAGTGATTGTTGCTTCTTTGTTGAGGAGCATAATAGAAAGAGGTTTGCCAACTAGAGCACCAGCACCAACAATGGTAATATTTTTACCTTTGACATTTAGTTCGATACTTTTGAAAATTTCGAGTACTGCTTGAGGCGTTGGGGGAGTGAAATCAGCTGTTTTCATAACAAGTTTACCAATGTTGGTATTGGTAAGACAATCTACATCAATATCAGGAGAAACAGCATCTAGTACTTCTGGAGTGAAGAGTGGCTCAGGAAGTGGAAGCTGAACAATCATACCTCTGATATTTTTTTCTTTTTTCTGAATTTCTTTGATACTTTTTACCAATTTTTCTTTTTCAATATTGGCTGGAAAATTATATATTTCAAAATCAATACCAGCATAATTGGCAGCTTCTTTCTTTTTATTCACATAAGTTGTAGAAGGTTTGTCGCTACCAACAAAAATAACAGCAAGTTTTGGTTTGAAGTTTAGTTTACTTATGTCTAGCTTTACTTCGTCTAGAATGTCTTGTGCAATTTTTTTCCCATTAATAATTTGTGTCATAAAAATTTCTATATTTATCCGCGTTATAATCAATTTAATCCGCGCTTATTAACCTAGAGAAAACTTTTCAAAATAAATTTTACTTTTTGGTACACCTAATTCTTTTAGAGTATTTAATACCATTTTGGACATCGGTTTTGGACCACAAAGGTAGAAATCTCTTTCCATATAGTCTGGTACATATTTTTTCAATTTTTTTGCATCCATATATCCATGTTCATCAACACCATTTTCTTCGGCACTTAATACATTTACCACTTTTATATTTTTTTCTTGAAATTTTGGTAATTCTTGACGGAAAATCATATCTTGAGTTGTTCTTGTACAATTGAAAAAGATAGATTCATAATTTGCATCCATATTTGAAAGAATAGAACGAATCGGAGTAATTCCCACACCACCAGAGATAAAAGCTAATTTTTTATTTTGTGTTCTTTTGGTAGTAAATATGCCGTGAGGACCATCTATGATTACTTTTGTTCCTGGTTTAATCTCAGACATTTGAGATGTAAAATCTCCAAGATTTTTGACAGTTATGCGCAAGAGTTTTTCAATTGGATTAGAAGAAAAAGAAAAAGGATGAGCTTGCAAAAAGCGTTTTTTGTCCAAAAATCTCCAGATAGCGAATTGTCCAGCTTCATATTTGAATTTATCTAAATTTTTACCAGATATATAAACAGAAAAAGTATTATCATTTTCTCGCTCTATTTTTTCGACCACAAATTGATGTTTATAAAAATAATAGCCTGGTAAGAAAAAGCGATAGAAAAACAAATTACCAAGTGCAAAAGTGTAAAGTAAAATCCAGTAACCTTGGAAATAAATATTGCTGATAAAATCAACACCAAGTTCCATCTGATGTTCAAAAGCAAGTAAAATCGCTAGATAAGAAGATAAATGTACAATATACCAAGTTTCGTATTTTAGTCTTTTGAAAACAATGACTAATGAAGATACAAACACAAAAGTAAAAAGTAGGACAGCAATGATTGCAGGAAGAAGTTCAAAATATTTTATAAAATTAGCTATTTGTGCGAAGAATCCAATATTTCCATCAGCATATCCGACAACAACAAAAAGAGCGTGAGCAAAGATAAAAAATAGACTTAAAAAAGCTGTTAGATGGTGAGCATGTGATAATTTATCCAATCCATATAATTTTTCAATCCATTTTACCCGTCCTATCAAAATCAATTGTAGTAGTACAAAAAACACTGAGAGTAACCCAGAAATTCTGGCTATAGCAACAAAAGTTTCAGATTTTTCTCTTGTCAGCATTGAACCTGAATTGTGAAACCAAAAGTAGGAAATAATGCCAAGATTAAGTAAAAGAAAGATATTTAGTAAGGTTTTTTTCATATTTATCTATAATATATTTATTGACGAAATTATTATATACTTTCTTGGCTAAAATATCAAGTTTTTATTGTTTTGTTTCAATATAAACTAAATGAAACGAAGTTACTTATTTTGTAGCTACTTATCCCCAGTTGACCCTCTTGCAGATAACTAATACTATATTAGTATAATTTATCTAATTCTTAATATAAGAAAATATGCAAAAAAATTTTTTGAGTTTAGTTGGCATTTTTGGCGCAACTTTACTATTGGGTGCTGGTTGTAATTATACTGCTAATACTGATACAAGTTCAGGTGGCGATAGTATAGTTACACAGGAAGAAAATAATATGATGGAAAACGTT